>JBFELD010000212.1:0-5039 GCA_041552375.1 Kiloniellaceae bacterium
AGACCGACGAGAGCCGGATGAAGAAAGTTCTTGCCGATCCCGCCAAAGATCTCCCGGCCGACGACGATCCCGAAGGACATGCCCAAGGCGACCTGCCAGAGCGGTACCGTCGGTGGTAGGCTGAGCGTGAAGAGCAGGGCGATCACAACCAAGCCCTCACCCCGCTCGCGCCGACGCACGCGGGCGAAAAGCCACTCCCAAAACTCCCCGATGACGAAGGCCAGGATGAGCACCGGCAGGAAATAGACCGCGCCGTGGGCGACGGCGGCCGGAATATCGGCGGGATCATAGCCGACCCGCAAGAGATCGAGCAGAGCCCCGCGCCACCCGGGCGCCCGTTCGATGCCGACTTCGGCCATGGCGGCATTCGCCTGGAGCCCGGTATTGTAGATCCCGATCAGCACGTTCGGAATGAGGGCAAGGACGACCCAGGTCATGGCCTGGCGCACGCTCACGGCATCGCGCACGTGGGGCGCGGAGGTCGTCACCGCCAGCGATCGCCTCTGCCGCTCCATCACCCGTCCTTCTCGATGTGCGATAGCGCGGCCCGCAGCAAGGCCCCATAGTCCTGCTTGCCCGGACACACGAAACTGCAGAGTGCGAGGTCCTCCTCGTCGAGCTCGAGGCAGCCCAAATCCCTCGCCAGCTCCGTATCACCGACCGCCAGCGCGCGCAGCAAGGGGACTGGCAGGATGTCGAGCGGCATGACCCGCTCGAACCCGCCTAAGGGAACGATCGCCGACGGATGCCCGTATAAGGCCGTGGAAAGTGAGACCTTGCGTTCGACGGGCCGGTTGAATTTGCGCGGGCCATAGGTTGTGAACCTCTGCCCGGCGACCGCTTCTTCGGCTTGGTGCATGGTTTGACCGGCTTCGGAGATCACGGAGACCTGGTTGTGATAACGCCCCAGATAGGCTTGAGGGCCGGTCGCGTGCCGGCCGACGAGAACCGATCCCGAGATGACCCGGCAGGGGCCGTCCCGCAGCTCATCCTTCATCAGGTCATCCGTGCAGGCGCCCAAGCGGGTGCGGATCAATCGCGGCTCGCGCACCATCGGTCCGCCCAAGGCAACGATCCGTTCGGACCAGAGACGACCGGACGTAAGCTGCTTGCCGACCGCGATCACGTCTTGATAGTTCGCGTGCCACACGGTCTTCGCGGGTCCGACCGGGTCGAGGAAATGAATGTGCGTGCCGGGAAGGCCGGCGGGGTGGGGACCGGAGAACTCTACAGTCTCAATCCTGTCGGGTAGGGACTGGGGCAGGGTCGCATAAGGGGCGTGGCAAAGAAAAACCGACCCCTCCGTCAGATTGGCGAGCGCCGTCAACCCGTCGATGAATGCTTGCGAGTAAGCCTCGATCACGATTTCCGCGCGGGGCGCGAGGGGGTTGCTGTCCATCGCCGTGATGAACAGCGAGGCGGGGCTGGTGAGGGGATCGGCAACCTTGCCATAGGGCCGGGTCCTGAATGCCGTCCATAGCCCGGAGGCCAAGAGGCTGTCGACCACTTGGTCGCGCCGCAGCGCGGATAGCTGCGCCGCCGGCCAGCTCGGAAAGGTTTCCTGCTCGTTGCCGTCCAGTTTGATGGTCACAGCGCCAAGCGCGCGCCGGGGTCCGCGATGGATGGCCTCGACGATGCCGCAGCCTGGCGAGGTGAAGATCACGTTCTCACGCCGCCGGTCGGCGAAGAGCGCTTGGCCCGTCTTCACCCGGTCGCCTTCCCCGACTCGCATCGACGGCCTGAGGTCGGGGTAGTCGTCTCCCAGCAGCGCGACCGACGCGACGGAGAGCTTATCGTCGATCCGCTGCTCGGGCTCGCCGCTCAAAGGAATGTCGAGTCCCCGGACAATTCTGACTACCGACATCGCGCGGTTCCTTGAACACCCATTCCACGTGACCGCGAGCACCATGCTCTTGGACCCGACCGATCGTGCGGCAACACCCAGTCATAGCCAAGGCCCTACCTTCGCGCCACCCTGCGGTGGCAAGACCGTCAGCATGGAAATTGCCTTATGCCGGCGAGAGATGAGTTGAGATGCATCAACGCCCGGGCAATCGCCGCACCGCTCGCCGGACTGTGCCTTTCGATCAGTGTCACGGTCCATGTGGGTGCGATGCTGGTCGATCCCTTGCAAAAGCCGCCGCCTTTGCGGTTCTCTCCTTTTCTCGCCCGGCCGGTCTGGACATAATCCCGCCGGGCGCGCGCCCTGCGGCGTGCGCGGAAATCCAATCTCCGGTCGGGAGTGAGTTATGGAGAGTATTGCTAAGGCGGTGGTGATCGGCGCGGGCACGATGGGATCGGGTATCGCGGGGCATTTGGCCAATGCCGGCGTGCCGGTGGTCCTGTTGGATGTCGTGCCCGAGGGAGCCGAGGACCGCAACGTTGTGGCGCGCAGCGCCGTCGGCCGTCTGCTGGACTCGAGCCCGCCGGCCCTGATGCATCCCGGCAAGGCCGAGTTGATCACGATCGGCAACATCGAAGACGACATGGCCGCGATCGCCGAGGCTGATTGGATCGCGGAGGCCGTGGTCGAGCGTCTCGACGTCAAGCAGGCGCTCTATCGCGAGATCGAGCGGCACCGCAAGCCCGGCGCCATGGTCTCATCAAACACCTCAACGATCCCGCTGGCTCTGTTGACCGAGGGCATGCCGGTGGGGCTCGTGCGAGATTTCTGTATCACGCATTTCTTCAACCCGGTGCGCTACATGCGCCTCTTGGAGCTGGTGGCCGGCCCGCAGACCCGGCCCGAGGTGACCGCGCGCCTGGGTGAGTTCTGCGACCTGCGCCTCGGCAAGGGCGTCATACCCTGCCGCGATACACCGGGTTTTTTGGCCAACCGCGTCGGTTGCTATGCGTTGCAGGTCGCGATGGTCGAGGCGCTGAACCACGGCCTGACGATCGAGGAGGCCGACGCCATCGTCGGACGGCCCATGGGCATTCCCAAGACCGGCGTCTTCGGGCTCTATGACCTGATCGGGCTCGATCTCATGCTCGATGTCTCCAAGAGCTTGACGGCGGCGCTGCCGGCAAGCGATGATTTCGTCACCGTCGCAGAGGGCATCCCCGTGATGCACGATCTGGTGCGGGCCGGGCACCGCGGCCAAAAGTCAGGCGCCGGGTTCTATCGCATTGTCGGCTCCAAGGACGACCCCCTGCGCGAGGCCGTCGATCTGCAAACCGGTCACTATCGCCCGGCCGAACGCCCGCACCTGGAGGCGGCGATCGCCGGCGAGACGCAAGGCCTGCGCGCCTTGGTCGAGAGCCCGGACAAGTATGGCCGCTATGCCTGGCACTTTCTCGCGCGCACGCTTTCCTATGCCGCCTCCCTGGTGCCCGAGGTGAGCGACGATCCGCTTGCCATCGACGAGGCGATGAAGCTCGGCTACAGCTGGACCCAGGGCCCCTTCGAGATGATCGATACCCTCGGCGTCGGCTGGTTCGTGGAGCGGCTCGAGAGCGAAGGGATGGCGGTGCCGTCGATCCTCCAGCGCGCGCGCGCCGGGTCCCTCTACCGTGCCGAGGCGGGCTGTCTGGAACGTATCGATATCGGCGGGACCTATCGTGAGGTCGAGCGCGCGCCCGGCGTTATCCGCCTGAGCGACCTAGTCCGCACCCGAGCGCCGCTGCTCCACAACCACGCGGCTAGCCTTTGGGACGTCGGCGAGGGGGTGGCTTGCCTGGAGTTCCACACCAAGGCCAATGCCCTGGTGCCGGCCTCCATGTCGCTGTTGCACGAGGCTCTCGGCTTGGTCGGGCGGGACTTCACCGCCTTGGTGCTGCACAGCGAGGCGCCTCATTTCTCCGCGGGCGTCAACTTGGAGTTCGTGGCGGCGGCGGCCAAGGAGGGCGACTGGGCTGGGTTGGAGCGAATGCTGTTCGAGTTCCAGGAGACCTGCAAGGCCATGCGCGATGCGCCCTTCCCGGTGGTCGCAGCCCCCAGCGGACTTGCGCTCGGCGGCGGCTACGAGGTCGTGCTCCATTGCGATGCCGTGGAGGCCCATGCCAACATTACCCTGGGCCTGGTGGAGAGCTTGGTGGGCCTTATTCCCTCGGGCGGCGGTTGCAAGGAGATGCTGCACCGCTGGTGCGATGGCGAGGACCGGGAGGCGGTGATCGCCGGCGCGACCACCGTATTCGCCACAATAGGCATGGGGAAAACCGCCAGCTCGCCGGAGGAAGCGCGGCCGCTACGCTTTCTTCTCGATCGTGATCACAGCACGATGAACCGGGACCGCTTGCTCGCCGCGGCGTGTGCACGCGCGCTGGCGATGGCGCCGGACTACGCCCCCCGGTCCGCGCCCAGATTCATCGCCGCCGGAGGGGCAGGAATGGACGCGCTGTCGGCTGTCCTCGACCGGCTGAAGAAGAAGGGCATCACGGCGCCTCACGACCATACGGTAGGCGCTCAGCTCGCGCGGGTTCTCTGCGGTGGTGATCGCGCTGCCGGGGAGGAGCTGTCGGAGGATGATGTCTTCGCCTTGGAGCGCGAGGCTTTTCTCACCTTGGCCGGTACGCGCGAGACACTAGCCCGCATCGATCATATGCTGGCACAGGGCCGTCCCCTGAGGAATTGACTTCGTCTCACCTACCCCTGATCAGGTCGATCAGGGCGTCGAGCACTTGGTCCGGCTGCTCGGCCATCATCATGTGGCCGCAGCCCGCGAGCAGAACCACCTTTGCGCCTGAGATGGCCTCGGCCACGGGCTTGGCGGCCCTGGGCGGCGTCATGGCGTCGCGGTCGCCCAGCACCAGGACCGTCGGACAGGAGATCCGGCCGCCCAGCGGCAGGCCATCGGTGTAGTCGTTGCAGGCTTTCAACGAGGCATGCAGGACGCCCGGCTCGGAGCGCTCCAGAAGCCGCACTGCCTCGCCCGTCATCCACAGTCCCGGCGCTCGGTTACTGCCGACCTGGCCGTCGCGGCTATGGCCCCAGAGGGTCACCATGTCGAAGGCCGCGTGCTTGTTGGCCTCGGCCGCCGATAGCAGCGGCGAGGCCACGGGCATGGGGATCGAGGTGCCGAGCAGGGCCAGGGCCGTGG
>JBFELD010000213.1:0-5027 GCA_041552375.1 Kiloniellaceae bacterium
AAATAAATCTTACTTCAGGGCCTTTTTTTTCCGGTGATCATCGCGCGGATCAGATTCTCCCGATGGACCAGGCTGGCGAGCAGGACCCCGAGGATGTGCAGGATGACGAGGGCGAAGGTCAGCTCGGACAGCGCTTCGTGCAGCTCCGCCCAGAGGCCATCTCCATCGTCGCTGTCGTCATCCTCCTCCTCGCTGACCAGCCATAGGCGCCCGGCGCCCTCGTCGGGCATGGATTGGCGGACTTCCGGCGAGGCTAGCGCAAGCGGTCCGGCGTTCTCCTCCACCGCATAGGCCTCCAGACCACTCCAGACCACAGCGGCCAGTGCGAGGAGAAGTGCCATGACCATGGCCCCGCCGGCCGGGCTGTGCCCCAGGTAGCGCTGGGCGCGAAAACACAACAGATCCAAGAGATAACGCCAGACCGTGAAGGGCTTGAAGACGAAGTCACCGAACCTGGCATGCTTCGGCCCGACGACCCCCCAGAGCACACGAAGGACGACGATACCGCCGACGAGATATCCGGCCCAGACGTGCAGCGTCAGCAGGTCATCGCCGGTCAGATAGGCGACGAAAAAGGCGACCACGAGCGTCCAGTGGAAGACACGAACCAGAGGATCCCAAACCTTTACCCGACGCTCCTCTTCAGGGTCATCCGGGCGATCCGAGCCTGCGTTCATAAAAGTTTCTCGCGCATTGTTGGAACCCTGCGGTGGACTTATTCTATCGCCAGGGGCGCGGGATGCGCTAGCATAGGAAATCTCGGCACGAAACCTCGTCTGCCCGGTCAAGATGAGCAAGGTCGCAAGCTTCGAGATCAACTACACCCGTTTCCTCGACCCTCAGGGACAGGCCGTCGGGGACCTGCCCAGCTTCGCCCAGGATCCGGCCGCGCTGATCGAGCTCTACCGGGCGATGGTCTTGACCCGGGCATTCGATGCGAAGGCGGTCGCCTTGCAGCGGACCGGACGGCTGGGCACTTTCGCCTCCTCTCTCGGTCAGGAGGCGGTAGCCGCCGGTGTCGGCGCGGCCATGGCGGCGGACGATGTGTTGCTGCCCTCGTTCCGCGAGCAAGGTGCCCAGTTCCGGCGCGGGGTCACCATGACCGAGCTGCTGCTTTACTGGGGTGGGGACGAGCGTGGCAGCGACTTCGCCGGCCCGCGACAGGATTTTCCTATCTGCGTTCCGGTCGGCACACAGGCGCCACACGCCGCCGGCGTGGCCCTGGCTTTGCAACTGCGTGGCGAAGCCCGGGCCGCGGTTTGCGTGATCGGCGACGGCGCCACCTCGCGTGGCGACGTTTACGAGGCGATGAACTTCGCCGGCGTTCGCCGCTTGCCGCTGGTCTTCGTGGTCAACAACAACGGCTGGGCGATCTCGGTCCCGCGCGCGCAGCAAAGCGCCGCCGAGACCTTGGCGCAAAAGGCGGTGGCCGCCGGCTTTCCCGGGCGCCAGGTCGACGGCAACGACGTCATCGCCGTGCGGGCTGTCCTGGACGAGGCGTTGGCCCGGGCGCGTGCGGGCGAGGGGCCGACGTTGATCGAGGCGCTCACCTATCGGCTGAGCGATCACACCACGGCAGACGACGCCACGCGCTACCGTGACGACACCGAGGTCAGCGCGCGCTGGAAGGAGGAGCCGGTTGCGCGCTTACGCACCTATCTAGTCGAGATCGGGGCCTGGGGTAAGGACGACGAAGAGGGGCTCTTGGCCGACTGCGATCGCGAGGTCGAGGCCGCCGCCGACGCCTACCTGGCGACCGCGCCGATGCCGCCCTCGGCCATGTTCGATCACCTCTATGCCGAGTTGCCGCGCGAGCTGGAAGCGCAGCGCGAGGCGCTGTCCCAATCCTCCGATGAGGGAGACATCTCGGGATGAGCGAGATTACCCTGGTCGAGGCAGTACGGCTTGCCCTGGCGCGGGCAATGAGCGAGGACGACGGCGTTCTCGTGCTTGGGGAGGATGTGGGACCCGACGGCGGGGTCTTTCGCGCCACGGAGGGCTTGTTGGAGCGCTTCGGCGCCGAACGCGTGATCGACACGCCTTTGTCGGAGTCGCTCTTCGCCGGGCTCGCCGTGGGCCTGGGTGCGCAAGGTTTTCGCCCGGTGGTCGAGTTCCAGTTCATGGGCTTCATCTATCCGGCCATCGATCAGGTGTTGAACCACGCCGGCCGGCTGCGCAACCGCACCCGCGGGCGGCTCACTTGCCCGATGGTGATCCGCGCGCCCTACGGCGGCGGCATCCATGCGCCCGAGCATCATTCGGAGAGCACCGAGGCTCTTTTTGCCCATATCCCCGGCATCCGCGTGGTGATCCCCTCCTCGCCGGCGCGGGCTTACGGCTTGTTGCTGGCGGCGATCCGCGATCCGGATCCGGTGATCTTCCTCGAGCCCAAGCGTGTCTACCGGGCGGTGAAGGAAACAGTGGCGGATGACGGTCAGGCGGCGCCGCTCGATGCCTGCTTCCTGCTGCGGGAAGGCCACGACCTGACGCTGGTCTCCTGGGGCGCGATGATCAAGGAGACGCTGGCCGCGGCCGATGCTCTGGCAGAGAGCGGTATCGAGGCCGCGGTCATCGACGTGGCCACCCTGAAGCCCCTGGACATGACGACTATTCTGCGCTCGGTCGAGGCCAGCGGGCGCTGCGTCATCGTCCACGAGGCGGCCTTGGCCGGCGGTGTCGGCGCCGAGATCGCGGCTCGCCTCGCCGACGAGGGCTTGACCAGTCTGCTCGCCCCGGTGCGGCGCGTGGCCGGATACGATACCGTCATGCCCCTGCCTCGGCTGGAGGCGCACTACCTGCCGGACAGCGAGCGCATCCTGGCCGCGGCGCGCGAGACCCTGGAGTTCGCATGAGCACCTTTCATCTTCCCGACCTTGGCGAGGGCTTGCAGGAGGCGGAGATCGTCTCCTGGCACGTCGGCGTTGGGGATCACGTCGTTGCCGATCAGCCGCTGGTCTCGGTCGAGACCGAAAAGGCCGTGGTCGAGATCCCGGCGCCGCAATCGGGGCGCATCGCCAAGCTCTTTGCCGAGCCCGGCGACATCGTCGCCACCGGGGCACCGCTGGTCGAGTTCGAAGCGGCCCCCACCGCCGACCAGGGCACCGTCGTGGGCGCCATACCGGAGGCGGAGAGCAAGCCCGGGCCAAGGCCCAAGGCCGCGCGCGAGACACGGGGCGTGAAGGCGGCGCCGGCGGTGCGCGCCCTTGCCGGCAAGCTCGGCGTCGACCTCTCGGTGGTCGCGGCCAGCGGCCCCGGGAACACCATCACCACCGCCGACGTCGAACGCGCGGCTGCCACGATCGAGGACGCGGGGCCCCCGGAGCCGCTGCGCGGGGTGCGCCGCGCCATGGCTCAGAACATGGAGCGTGCCCATGCCGAGGTCGTGCCGGCGACGGTCACCGAGGTCGCCGATATCCACGACTGGCCGCCGGGGAGCGATATCACCCTGCGCCTCATCCGCGCCATCGCCATGGCCTGCAAGGCCGAGCCGGCGCTCAACGCCTGGTATCTGGGCCGCGATGCCGGCCGGCGCCTGCACGACAAGGTTCACCTGGGGATCGCGATGGATACGGAGGACGGACTCTTCGTGCCGGTCCTGCGCGACATTGCCAGTCGGGGCGAAGCCGACCTGCGACGCGGCTTGGGGCGGATGAAGGCCGATGTGCAGGCTCGCAGCGTGCCCTTGGAGGAGCTGCGCGGCCAGACCATCACCCTGTCCAACTTTGGCATGTTCGGTGGCCGGCATGCCGCCCTTGTGGTCATGCCGCCGCAGGTTGCCATCATTGGTGCCGGACGCAGCCGCGAGGCGGTGGTTGCGCGCAACGGCAAGCCGACGGTGCGCCGCGTGCTGCCGCTGTCGCTTACTTTCGACCACCGGCCGGTCATGGGCGGCGAGGCCTCGCGCTTTCTGGCGGCGGTGGTGGCGGACTTGGAGAAAGCCTCTTGAGGGCCCGCGCCGCTAGCGCCTTCACGCTTCCACGCCGCGGGTTTCTGGGTGGTCTCTGCGGATTTGCCGTAACGAACTCCCTGTTTCCGGGGGCGGCGGGTGCCGGGCCCGAGATTTTGCGAAAGGCGATTCCCGCGACCGGTGAGCTGCTTGCGGCCGTCGGCATGGGCTCTTGGATCACCTTCGACGTGGGTGCGGACGCGGCACAGCGTGCGCAGCGGGTGGAGGTGCTGCGGACCTTTTTCGACCAAGGCGGAGCGGTCATCGATTCTTCGCCCATGTATGGGTCTTCCGAGGAGGTCATCGGCTACTGCCTAGCGCGGCTCGAGAACAAGGGCGCGCACTTCGCCGCAACCAAGGTCTGGACCTATCTGCAGTCGCTCGGCCGGCGGCAGATGGCGACCTCCGAGCGGCTTTGGGGAACGGCGCGCTTCGACCTGATGCAGATCCACAACCTGCTGGATTGGCAAGCGCATCTGGAGACACTCTTGGAGTGGAAGGCCGAAGGGCGCGTGCGCTACATCGGTATCACCACCTCCCACGGGCGCCGGCACGACGACTTCGAGAAGGTCATGGCCTCGCAGCCCATCGACTTCGTGCAGTTCACCTACAACATTCTCGATCGTGAGGCCGAAGAACGATTGCTGCCGCTTGCCGCCGAGCGCGGCTTGGCGGTCATCATCAATCGGCCGTTTCGGCGCGGTATGCTCTTCGATCTCTTTGAGCGCCATCCGCTGCCCGACTGGGCGGAGGAGATCGACTACGCCAACTGGGCTCAGTTCCTGCTCAAGTTCATCGTCTCTCACCCGGCCGTGACCTGCGCCATCCCGGCCACCTCGCGGGTCGATCATATGTTGGAGAACATGGGCGTCCTGCGGGGCCGCCTTCCGGATCCAGAGCAGCGCGCCCGCATGATCGACTACGTCGAGAGCCTATAAGCGCCGCTATCCGATTCCGTGCTTTGCGCGCTCTTGAATACAACCTAAAAGTAGCACGCGTCCTTTGGCGCATCATCGTGCTGAAGGGCTCCTGTCCCTTTTGATTCGTTGCCGCGAGATTTTTTCAACGGACCGATCTTCAT
>JBFELD010000214.1:0-5006 GCA_041552375.1 Kiloniellaceae bacterium
CGGTGCTGCGCTTCAACTTCCGCGGTGTCGGGCGGTCGCAAGGCGTTTTCGACAAGGGCGAGGGGGAGTTGGCCGACGCGGCCGCCGCCCTCGACTGGCTTCAGGGCTTCAACGACAATGCCTCTCAATGCTGGATCGCCGGATTTTCCTTCGGCGCTTGGATCGGCATGCAGCTCCTCATGCGCCGGCCGGAGATTTCCGGCTTCATTTCCATCGCCCCGCCGGCCAATAGCTTCGATTTCTCCTTTCTCGCGCCCTGTCCGTCATCGGGCATGATCGTGCATGGGGGACTGGACGAGGTCGTCCCGGAGCCGTCGGTGGCCAAGCTAGTCGACAAGCTCTCGACCCAGCGTGGCATAAAGATCGATTATCGACTTATCGAAGAGGCCAATCATTTCTTTACCAGCCACCTCAATACCTTGACCGAACATGTCGACGACTACCTGGCGAGCGCCCTGCGCAAGAACAAGAAAAGCAAAGGCCGGTAGCGCGCGCTTCCCGATGCCTCGGTAAGCTTCAGGACGAGGGCTCGTCGATCCGCCCCCCGGAGGTCGGCCGGGCGACGCCGGTGGTCGACGGCAAGGTGGTAGGCAAACCCTTGGCAACCCGGAGGGCGAGGTACGCGAAAGCCTCGGCCTCGAGCGCGTCTCCGTCCCAGCCGACAGCCTCCACCGACACCACATCGCCTGGCAGACACGCCGCCAGCGCCGCCATGATCGCCGCATTGCGCCGCCCGCCACCGGTGACCAGCCAACGCCGTGGCGGCTCGGGCATCTGGGCGAGGCCGCGCGCGACCGCGGTAGCGGTAAAGGCGGTCAGGGTAGCGGCCCCATCGGCGGGTGCCAGGCCCTCCACCGGCGAAGGGTCGAAATGATCGCGGTCGAGCGACTTGGGCGCCGACCGATCGAAGTAGCCGTCCTCGAGCAGCCGACCGAGGACCGCCTCGTCCACCCGCCCTCGCGAGGCCAGGGCACCATCCCGATCGAAGGGCGCGCCCGTGTGCTTGGCGACCCAATCGTCGAGCATCGCGTTGCCCGGGCCGCAATCGAAGGCGAGCACATCGCTCTCGCCGGAACCGATCCAGGTGACGTTCGACACGCCACCGACATTGAGCACGGCGAGAGGACGGTCGAGGGCACGGGCCAAGGCCGCGTGGTAGAGCGGCGCCAGGGGCGCCCCCTCTCCACCTCGCTCCATATCGAGGCTGCGAAAATCAGAGACCACGGTGATCCCCACCTCGCGGGCCAACAAGGCGCCGTCGCCGATCTGCCAGGTTCTACCCTCGGCCGGCGCGTGATCGATCGTCTGGCCATGAAACCCTACATAGGCAACATCCGCCCGTTCCATGCCCGATCGATCGAGGAGCTGTCGCACGGCCTCGGCATGTCTCAGCGTCAGCTCGCGCGCCACCGCCTCCACCTCGCCGCGGCCGTGCAGGACGCCGCGGAGCCGAACACGGAAATCCGCATCGTAATCCAGCGTGATCGAGGGGCCACGGGTGAAGATCTCGCGACCGTCCGTGCGCAAAAGCGCGGCGTCGATACCATCCATCGACGTGCCGCTCATCAAGCCCAGCGCCCATAGGCCGTCTTGCGCCGCCTCTCGTTTCACCATGTCGACCTATCGCCGCGGGACAAATTGTTAAGGTGCAGGGATTGTGCTAAGGGAGCGCCGCGACGGCAAGCCGCAGGTTCCCCCTTTGATGGCACAATCGACGATGACCCGCTTCAAGTCCGAATTCCTCATACAGATGGCGGCGCGTGGCTATCTGGAGCAATGCACGGATCCGCAAAGCCTGGACGACGAGGCAATCGGGGGAACCCTGGTCGCCTACATCGGTTTCGACTGTACCGCCGATTCGCTACATGCCGGAAGCCTACTGCCGATTATGATCTTGCGGCAGCTGCAACGGACCGGCCACAAGCCCATTGTTCTGATGGGCGGCGGCACGACGCGGGTGGGCGATCCATCGGGCAAGGACGAGAGCCGACAGCTCTTGGGCGATGACCGGATCGCCCACAATATGACGAAGATCAAGGAGATCTTCGGCAAGTTCCTGACCTTCGGCGATGGGCCGACCGACGCCTTGATGGTCAACAACGCCGACTGGCTGAACGACCTCAACTACATCGATTTCCTGCGCGATTACGGCCGTCACTTTTCGGTCAACCGGATGCTCAGCTTCGATTCAGTGCGCTTACGCCTGGAGCGCGAGCATCATTTGAGCTTTCTCGAATTCAACTACATGATCCTCCAGGCCTATGACTTCCTGGAGCTCAGTCGACGTCACGGCTGCCTGCTGCAGATGGGGGGCTCGGACCAGTGGGGCAATATCGTGGGCGGCATCGAGCTGGGTCGGCGCATCGACCGCAAGGAGCTCTACGGATTGACATCGCCGCTCTTGACGACGGCGTCGGGCGCCAAGATGGGCAAGACCGCCGATGGCGCCGTGTGGCTGAACGCGGACAGGCTCTCGCCCTATGATTACTGGCAGTATTGGCGCAATTGCGACGATGCCGACGTCGGCCGGTTTCTGCGCTTCTTCACCGATGTTCCGGAAGACGAGGTCGCGCGCCTGGAAGCGCTCCAGGATGCCGAGATCAATGAGGCCAAGAAGGTTCTCGCCACCGAGGCCACCCGTCTATGCCATGGCGAGGAGGCCGCCCTCGCCGCCGCCGAGACCGCGCGGCAGACGTTCGAGGCCGGACGGGTCGCCGAGGATCTGCCCAGCATCGAGGTCGCGGAAGACCGCCTGCGGGCAGGCGTGCCATTGTTCGAGCTGATGCGCGAAGCGCGGCTGACGGCCAGCAACGGTGAGGCCAGACGGTTGATCAAGGCAGGTGGCGCGCGCGTCAACGACGAAAAGGCGGTGGACGAAATGGCGATGGTCTCGATCACCGACCTTGGAACCAACGGCGTGATCAAGCTCTCGGCAGGCAAGAAGCGCCACGTCCTGGTGCGCCCCGGTTAAACCGACAGAATAGAGCCAGCAATGTTTTACGAGCCAAAAGACGGCCACGGCCTTCCTCACGATCCATTCAAGTCGATCGTCGTCCCGCGCCCGATCGGATGGATCAGCAGCGTCGACGCGCAAGGCCGCGTGAACCTGGCACCCTACAGCTTCTTCAATGCCGTGGCCTCGGCGCCGCCGATCATCCTGTTCGCCCCCGGCGGCCAGCATCGCGAAGGCGGCCTGAAGGACACGATCGCGAATGTCGAGGCAACGGGGGAGTTCGTCTGCAACCTTGCGACCTTCGCGACGCGCGATGCGATGAATACGACCTCCGCGGCAGCGCCGCGGTCAGTCGACGAGTTCGAGCTGGCCGGCCTCACGCCCCTGCCCGCGCGCTTGGTCACGCCGCCACGGGTGAAGGAAAGCCCGATCCATATGGAGTGCCGGCATCTGCGCACCTTGGAGCTGCCCAGCGACAACCCGGACCAACCCAACCACGTCGTGTTCGGCGAGGTCATCGGTATCCACATCGATGAACGTGTGTTGATCGATGGCCGTGTCGACGTCGCCATGATCGCGCCGATCGCCCGTCTGGGGTATATGGACTATGCCGTAGTCGAGAAGATCTTCACAATGAACCGGCCGGACTACTCCTAATCCACCTCCGAGCGGGGCGCGATCGAGGGTCCGATCTGCTGGGGCATGGCCCGTGGCTGTTCGTCGCCGCTTTCCTCAAAGATCCCTTCACCACTGAACAAACCGCGCAGGAAGCCCGGGGCCAAGGCAGACAAGGGGTTTACCTTCACCCGAGGGTCCTTCGGCGGGCCCTCCATCGTATAGACCACGGCCAGGATCCCGCCCCCCTCTCCACCGACGAGGAGCGGGCCCAGTAGCGGGATCTCGCCTAGAATGCTGTTGATCGAATAGGCCGGAACCAGGGTGCCCTCTAGCTTGATCCAATCCTTGTCCAGATCGAGTTCCCCGCGTGCCGTCACGCCCAGCTCGCTTCCGAACATGCGCACCAAATCGGTTCGAAGCTTATTGTCCTTGAGGATCAGATCGCCCTTCAGACGCCGCATCAAAAGGCCTTCGCCGTCGAGCAGCTCTTGAATGTCGGAATAGGAGGTCAAGCTGAGGATCTTTTCCGCCGTCGGTCCCTCGACGATCAGGAAATCCCGGCCCTTGACATTGAACTCGAGAGCGTGCGCCGGGTAGGGACCCTCGCCCTGGCCTTCGATCCTCACCTTGCCGGCGACGACGGCATCGCTGATGTCGAACAGTTTCAGGGCACCGCCGAAATCCTCCGTTTCCACCAATAGGCGCTGCCCACCTTGCGCATCCGGTCCGTAATCGACCAGCACGGCCGGATCCGGCGGCGGCACGATCACCACCTCATCCGCATCCCCGCCCTCGTCGGCGTTGGAGGTATAGCCCTCCTCCGTGCGCTGGCGACCGGGGAAAGGCGAGACGGGAGCTTTCAAACGTCGCTCGATCGATGGCGAGCGCAGCGGTTTTGCCAGCCAGCCCCGCACCAACACCCGGCGCCAACCGGTCTCGACTTGCTGCAACGCCAAGGTCACGTCATGAAGTTCGCGACCCTCCGAGAACACGACACGCTCCAGATTGTCGGCCTGCAATGTGAAGGGATCACGCACTTCGTCCTCGCCGGCCGCGGCCTCGTCCGGCTCCGCGTCGATGAAGTACTCGGCATTGAGCCATCCGCGACCGATAACGATCTCCGCGCCCCCCTTTGCGAATTGGATGGCCGTGTCTTGGACATGCCCCCCTGCGAAGTCGAGCTCGTCGAGAACCAGTTTGGCCAAGCCGGAACCGTCCGCGGCCGGTATTGCCTGGCCACTTACGGTGAGGTCCGGCGTCTTGACCTCGATGCGGCTGAAACGCGCGATTTGCTCGTTCTCCAGATCGAGCTCGAAGCGCCCTTCCGCCGACACGCCAGTGGCCTTCTCCCAGCCGAGGGGATCCAGTGCCAATCGGGCGTCCGCGAAGTTGACGGCCATCTTTACCTCGCCCGCGCCGTCGTCGCGCAGCGTCA
>JBFELD010000215.1:0-5002 GCA_041552375.1 Kiloniellaceae bacterium
AAGAGGTCAAGCTCATCGCGGCTAACCCGGGACGCCGGGTGCACGCAGGCGATATCCTGATGGTCGAGGCGGAGGCCGACTCCCTGACGGATGTCCTGTCTGTGCTTGGTCTGAAACTGGAAGAATGAACGTGCCGGGCGCGGTGCTGCCAGTCTCGCCCATCACCGAGAAGGACCGCGAGGACCTTCTCTTCGGCCTCGACTTGGGTGTCGATTGGGTCGCCCTATCCTTCGTCCAGCGGCCCGAGGACGTCATCCACGCCAAGCAGTTGATCGAAGACCGCGCGGCGGTCATGGCCAAGATCGAAAAGCCCGCCGCACTCGACTGCCTGCCCGAGTTGATCGAACTTTGCGATGGCGTGATGGTGGCGCGCGGCGACCTCGGCGTCGAGATGCCCCCCGAGGCGGTGCCGGGCCGGCAAAAGCAGATCATCCAGGCCTGCCGCAAAGCGGGAACCCCCGTCGTGGTGGCAACGCAGATGCTGGAGTCGATGATCAACACCCCGGCCCCGACGCGGGCCGAGGCCTCGGACGTGGCAACCGCCGTCTACGACGGCGCCGATGCGGTCATGCTCTCCGCCGAGACCGCGGCCGGCGCCTACCCTACCGAGTCGGTGCAAATGATGGACCGCATCATCAGCTCGGCCGAGCAGGATCCCTATTATCGAATGATCATTCACGCCGTCGGCAGCGCGCCGGAGCCGACCACCAGCGATGCCATCTCGGCAGCGGCCGCGCAGGTGGCGCACACACTCTCGGCCGCAGCGATCATCTGCTACACCATGTCCGGCTCCACGGCGTTGCGCGCGGCGCGTGAGCGGCCGGACGCGTCGATCCTGGTGCTCACCAACAAGAGCGAGACGGCGCAGCGCCTGCCGTTGGCCTGGGGTGTCCATTGCGTGCAAACCGCCGACGTCAGCAACACCCGCGAGATGGTGGCCAAGGCCTGCCGCATCGCCGTCGACGAGGGCTTCGCCACCGCCGGCGATAGCCTGATCGTCACCGCGGGCGTACCGTTCGGCACCCCGGGTACCACCAATCTGCTGCGGATCGTTACCCTGGATTAAAGGGTGAGACGCTCTCAGCGCTTGCGGCGAGATCGGCCACGACGGCTGCGGCTTGGCCGCATGGTCCGCTCCAGGCGCTCGGCACCATACTCCGAGACCTCCCGCAAGAGGCCGATCAACTCGCCGCACGCGCCTTCCGGCGGCGGCCCCTCGGCAATGCCGTAGTCGCTCAGCAGCCGGCCCGCTACCTCGGCCGGGTCCTTGCCGGCCTCCAACCGCAACAACCACGATAACAGAACGTCACCCGCGGGTCCGGGAAAGTCCGCGCCGAGCTCGATCACCTCGCGGATCAGCCCGCCGGGGTCGTCCTCGCTGTGATAGCGGGCCACGTAACGCACGGCCATCGCTCACCTCCCTCACATCACCCTTCATGCTCCGACACGGCGCAGCAGATTGAGGCGCGCCGGGGCCTCGAACAGATAGGCCCCATCCTGCCACGTGGCAGCCTTGACGAAGGCCTCGCGCAGCGATGCCTCATACTGCGCCAATCGTGGCGCGCGATCGGGGTCGACCGCCAACAATCGCTGCTTGAAGGCGTCGAAGTCGTCGTAGCGCAGCGGCGTGACGTACCGGTATTCAACGACCTGCTCCAAGCCCTCCTGCTCGAGGACGGCGCCCAGCGCGCCGTATGCCCGGGACCGCACGAACGTCTCGTCGTCGACCGGACGCACAAGCTCGAAATAGGGTCCCTCGGCGACCGGCTCTTGCACATAGAGCAACCCGCCAGGCCGCAGAACCCGTCGTGCCTCGCGCAAGGCCTGAAGCTGGCTTTCGACCGGCACATGATGGAGTACGTTGAAGTAGACCACGATGTCGAGCGCGGCATCGGCGAACGGCAGGGCCTCGCCTGTCGCCACGAGATAATCCTCATCACCGTCGCGGGCCAAGGCGCAGGCCGGAGCGAGCTGTGTCGGTGAGCATTCCACCCCGGTCACGCGCGCGCCCTCGCGGGTCATGAGCCGCGTCACGGCGCCGTCGCCACAGCCGACATCGAGCACCCGCGCGCCGCTCAAGCTCAAGTGCTCGCGCAGAACCTCGCCATGCTTGCGTTTGGGCCAACCGTCCGTCATGTGCCAATCGCTACCACCCTTCGCGCGCCGCGGCCAGCCTTGCGCGCGTCACCCAAGCAGCTCCTCGACGACTTGGGCGAAGGCCTCGATCTCGCTCTCCAAGGTGTAGTAATGAACCGAGGCCCGCACCACCGTCGGCAGGCCGCGTCGTTCCGCATCCAATCGGGTGCTGTAGGGCGTCGAGACGCCGACCACGATACCCCGCCGGTCCAGCGCCGCCTCCAGATCTGGCGCCTCGTGCCCAGCGGCCGAAAACGACACGATGGCGCACTTGCGCTGGCCGATGTCCCGGACCGTGATGCCCGGAATGGCGGCAAGGCGCCGGCGCATGACCTCAGCCAGCACGCAAACCCGTTCCTCGATCGCCGGCAAACCCCAGCCCAGCGCGTAATCCACCGCCGCGGCCATGCCGAGCACCGACGCATAGTTGAACTCCCAGGTCTCGAACCGGCGGGCGCCGGGGATCACGGAATAGCTTGATGCCGTCTCCCAGCGCGCCCCGTGGAGGTCGAGAAAGGGCGGGTCGAGCCGCTCTAGCAGCGCATCTCGCACATAGAGGAAGCCGATGCCCCGAGGGCCACGCAGGAACTTTCGGGCGCTGGCCGTCAGGATGTCGCAGCCGATGGCCCCGACATCGAGGTCGAGTTGGCCTACCGATTGACAGGCATCGAGCAGATAGGGAATGCCGGCTGCCCGGGCGATCCGGCCGATCTCGGCGGCGGGATTGACCAGCCCGCCGTTGGTCGGCACGTGGGTGATGGATATGAGCTTCACCCGATCGTCGATCAAGCTCGCCAAAGCAGCCACGTCGAGCTCGCCCTCCGGCGTGCTGGGGACGGCCAGGACTTCGATGCCTCTGCGCTCCACCAGCCTCAAGTAGGAGATGTAGTTGCTGGCGTACTCGGCCTCGGCCGTAAGGATGCGGTCGCCCGGCGCGAAATCGAAGGCATGGAGCGCCAGGTTCCAGGCCAAGGTGGCGTTCTCGATGATGGCGATTTCCTGGCGCCCGCACCCAAGCAGGCGAGCCAGGCCATCGTATGTGCCGTCGATCGCCTCGGCCGCCAACTCGGCGGCCTTGTAGCCACCGACTTCGGCCTCCAAACGCAGGTGGTCGAGCTGCGCCTCCAAGACCACCGTGGGCATGAGGCTCGCACCCGCCGCGCCGAAATGCACACCCTTGTCACAGCCAGGGGTCTCCGCCCGCGCACGGGCCACATCGATCGCCATCCGCCGCCTCCCCGGCCGCCGTCGTCAGGAGACCGGCACTATTGTCGAGACCGGGAGGCGTCGCAATACCGTCTTCAATACCGACTGTAGGGTTGATAGGACGCTTGTTGGCGCCGCGAGGCCGAACGGCGCTCCTCACGCCAGGCCTCCAGGACCTTGAGGCGATATTTCATGCCACGGTTCTGGTGGCGTGAATGATAATGGCCAATCGCCTTGGACCAGGAACGCACCTCGCTCTTGAGGTCGCTCAGGAAGGCGGCCGCGTAGGCGACATTACTCATCGGGTCGAACGCCTCATCAAGAGAGCGGAAGGCGTCACCATGATACCTCAGGTTGATCTGCATGCAGCCGACGTCGATGTTGCGCACACCGCGGGCGCGCAGCTTTTCGACCTCGGCAATAGCCGCCTGCTTGGTGGGCAGATAGCGCCCCCTTCCCTCGGCCATGACGGTCCAGGGCCAGGAAAGAATTTCCTCCCTACCCTTATGCCAGCGCCCGGATTCGACACGCGCGATGGCCGCCAGCAGGTGGTCGGGCAAGCGCGTGGCTTGCTCCATCAACCGGGCCTTGCTTCGGCAAAGGGACCAGGATGCCTCGTTTTCCGCGGCTTGCGCGGTGCCCGGCGAGCCCGAGAGCGGCAGGGCCGCAAGAAGCACAACGGCCAGCACCGCAGCCCCCAGGCAAAGGTGCCGTCTTATGAAGAGAATCGGTTTCATGCCAGGCATGAAGCAAAGGCCGTGCCAGCCGCGCCCGGATCATGGACTCACATCTCAGGGAAGGCCCTTTTCGGTCAGAGCCGCCAGGTCACCGATCATAGCGCCGATATCCTCGCATACCCGGCCGAAGTTGCCGGCACGCCGTATCCGCGTCTCGTCCATATAGAGCCTGCGATTGAGCTCGATCTGCAGGCAGTGAATGCCCTCACCCGGACGACCGTAGTGCCGGGTGACGAACCCACCCGAGTAGGGGTCGTTGCGGGCCACCCGGTAACCTCTTCGCGTTAGGCTATCTTCGACGCAATCGCTCACCGCGGTGGAACAGGCGCGACCGAAGACGTCGCCGAGAACCACGTCGATGCGCTCCAGATTGACCGAGCCATTGCCCGGCACGCCTTTGGAGGGCATCGAATGACAGTCGATCAGCAGACAGAATCCGAAGGTCTCTCGGGTGCGTGCGACGAGGTCGCGCAAGGCCGTGTGATAAGGCCAATAGTAGCCGCGAATCCGCTCCATAGCCTCGGAGAAGGTCAGCTTCCCGCCATAGATCTCGGCGCCGCTGGCGACCACGCGGGCGATCGTGCCGAGACCGGCCACGACCCGCGGCGAGCGTGTGTTGGCATAGTCCGGCAGGCTATCGTCGAACATCTCCGGATCCAGCTCGAAGGGCTCGCGGTTGGGGTCGACATAGGCCCGCGGAAACAGCGCGCGCAACAGCGGCGCCCCGGCCTCGGGCGCGGCGGCGAAGATTTCATCGACGAAACTGTCCTCGCTGCGCCGCAATTCGAGCGGTGACAGGCGAGAATTCTCAATGAATCTCGACGGATAGTTCTGTCCGCTGTGGGGTGACGCGAAGACAATCGGCAGGCGCTGATAGGAGGGCGATAAAACCTCGTGCGCGCCCACGTCGGTCTGGTATTCCG
>JBFELD010000216.1:0-4996 GCA_041552375.1 Kiloniellaceae bacterium
GGCGCGTGGGTTCGTGTAACTCGTTCGATCGTGTGTGAGGTACTAAGCATGGTATCCAAGGTCAGTCCTGGTTCCCGATTGCCTCGCTCTCCGATCTCGACGAGCGTTTCAGTCCGATAAGCGCAATGCCGCGGGGATCCCGCGCGAAAGCGCTTCCACTTATTACCGCCACGCCCCATATCTTTGACGTGCGGTGAAGAATCCGCCTGTGGCAACCGGATCCGCCGATTGGGCGGACCTTGGCGCCGCTGATTCAGATAAAACCTAACTTCCCGAATTCTTGGAGCCGGCCCTCAGGTCGATCGGCAAAGCGATCTACCATCGCGCCCCCTGGTCTCAAGCCCGGAAAGCCAAATCAACTGGTTAACTGGATGACTCGATACCCGATTCATCCATGTCGCGCAATGTATCAGGTGCCACTTGTGCAGACCAGCCCGGAATTGGCGAGCCGCGGGAGCTCGCGCAAAGCGGCCGACCCGGCGGGCCGGACAATGGTCATATGAGTAAAGTAAGCGCCCGACGAAACCCCAAAAGCCCAAGCTTAGAAATAAAATTTTAGTCAGTATTTTGTTTTTACTACCAGACTTGGTGTAGTATAGTTCTCTCCGCACTAGATGCCGGAGAGCTAATGCGTGTTTTTCGTTTTTTGGTCTTAATACTCCTGCTGACAACCGGCGCCACGGCATCCATGGCGGCACCGGTTGTGCGCGATATGCGCATCGGTGTCCATCCGGAAAAGACCCGCTTCGTTCTCGACTTGAGCGAGGAAATTCCCTACCGCGCCTTTACTTTGCCGGACCCCTTCAGGGTGGTGATTGATTTTCCGGAGGTCGAATGGGCGGCGGGCGAGCCGCCGATCGGCCCCACCAGCGGCGTGGTGCAGGCCATGCGCTTCGGCCGTTTCGAGCCGGGCACGATGCGCATCGTTTTGGATGTTGCGCGTCCTGTCATCATCGAGAAGGCCTACCTGCTGGCGCCGCGGGACGGAAAGGCCCATCGCTTCGTGCTCGATCTGAGGACGGTGAGCGCGGCGGAGTACGCATCGCTGCGTGCGGCCCAGCCTTTGAGCTCCAGTGCGCCGTTGGTGCCGCCGCAACCGGCGATCGCCAGGTTGAAGCCGCGGCGCAAACCAACGAACACGCTGCCGATGATCGTCATCGATTCGGGCCATGGCGGTGTCGATCCCGGGGCGATCTCGGTCACGGGTTACAAGGAAAAGAGCCTGACGCTGGACTACGGGAGAGCGCTGCGCGATGCCTTGCTCGCCACCGGACGCTACCGGGTGACCATGACCCGGAGCGACGACCGGTTCATCAAGCTGCGTGACCGCATGGGCATCGCGCAGCGGGTGGGTGGCGATCTGTTCATCTCACTGCACGCCAATTCTCATAACTCGCGCAAGATCCGCGGGGCTTCGGTCTATACCGTGTCGGAAAAGGCTTCCGACGCCGAGGCGGCCCGGGTCGCCGAAAAAGAGAATGCCGCCGATGCGATCGCGGGCGTCAACCTCAGCCAGCACCCCGACGACGTGCGCGATATTTTGCTCGATCTGACCTGGCGCGAGACCAAGAACCTGTCGAAGCAGTTCGCCGATACGATCATCAAGGAAGTGGGAACGGTCAACTCCTTGCTGCCGAATAGCCATCGATTCGCCGGATTTGCGGTGCTCAAGTCACCGACGGTTCCGTCGGTCCTGTTGGAGATCGGCTATATGTCCCACCCCAAGGAAGCGCAGATGCTGCAAAGACGCTCGCATCGCAATAAGATCGTCGGCGCCATGGTGCGGGCCATCGATCGCTATTTCGAGTGGCAGCAGATGGTCTCTCGGTCCTGATCGGGTCTGGAGAATGCGCAGCAGTCAGGGCCGAGACGATCTGGTTTACCGACTTGTTTACCGGACGCAAAGGTCGAACGTGCAAGCTGTCGGCCAATCGGCCATGATGGGCCATGGAGAAAGGGCGCGATTTTGCGGTTCCTGTTGACCAGTCTTTCCCTTTTGATGTTGCTGACGATACTCGGCACGGCCGGGGTGTTTTACGCGCTCCATCACTATGGGCAGGACCTGCCCGAGTTTGCGCAGCTTGCCGATTACGAACCGCCGATCGTCTCTCGCGTCTATGCCCGCGATGGCCGGCTGCTGGCCGAGTTCGCGACCGAGAATAGGGTCTTCGTGCCGGTCGAGGCGATCCCGGGCCGGGTGATCAAGGCCTTCATCGCGGCCGAGGATCAGAACTTCTACCGCCACAACGGCGTCGATCTGATGGCCATCGCGCGGGCGGTGTTGACCAACGTCAGGCTCTACATCAAAGGGCGCCGGCCGGTGGGGGCCTCGACCATCACCCAGCAGGTCGCGAAGAACTTCCTGCTGAGCAACGAGCTGTCGTATGAGCGCAAGATCAAGGAGGCGCTCTTGGCCTTGCGCATCGAGCGAGCGCTGGAAAAGGACCGCATCCTCGAGCTCTATCTCAACGAGATCTATCTCGGCGCGCGGTCTTATGGCGTGGCGGCGGCGGCGCTCAACTATTTCGATAAGTCGCTGGACGAGCTGACCATCGCCGAGGCCGCCTATTTGGCTGCTCTCCCCAAAGCACCCAACAACTATCACCCGATCCGCCGCCGCGAGGCGGCGATCTCGCGGCGTAACTGGGTGATCAACCGTATGCTGCTGGAAGGCTTCATCACGCCCGAGGAGGCCACTGCCGCTGCGGCCGAACCGCTGGAAGCCCGCCCGAAAGGCGAGGTGAAGCTGGCGCGTGCCGAATACTTCGCCGAGGAGGTGCGCCGCGAGTTGGCGGAGCTCTATGGCGAAAGGGCACTTTACGAGGGTGGACTTTCGGCGCGCACCACCCTTGATCCCCGTCTGCAGGACATTGCCGACCGGACTTTGCGCGAGGGGCTGATCTCTTACGACCGGCGCCACGGCTGGCGCGGCGCGCTGGGCCAGTTGGAGCTATCCGACGAAGAGGGCGCTTGGCTGGAGCCCTTGTGGGCCTTTGAGCGCCCGGTGGGTGTGGAGGATTGGTCGCTGGCCGTTGTGCTCGAGGTCTCCGACAAGGCCGCCACCATCGGCATCGAGGACGAGGCCATCGGCACGATCCCCTTCGCCGAGGTGCGCTGGGCCCGGCCCTGGTTGGAGGATCAGAAGGTCGGCGCCGCGCCCAAACGTGTCGGCGACGTTCTGCAGCCCGGCGACGTCATCCTGGTCGAGCGGGCGCTTCAGGACTCGGATGGCAACGACTATCCGGACGCCACCTATGGCCTGCGCCAGGTTCCCGACGTCGACGGCGCCATCGTGGCGCTCGACCCCCATACCGGACGAGTCTTCGCCATGTCGGGCGGGTTCGCCTACGCGCGCAGCGAATTCAATCGCGCCATACAAGCGTTGCGCCAGCCCGGCTCGGCCTTCAAGCCCTTTGTCTATCTGGCCGGCCTCGACAGCGGCTTCACCCCGGCCACCCTCATCCTCGATGCGCCCTTCGTCATCGACCAGGGGGCGGGGCAAGGTAAGTGGAAGCCGGCCAACTACACCAAGAAGTTCTATGGCCCGACGCCGATGCGGGTCGGGGTGGAGAAATCCCGGAACCTGATGACCGTCCGCCTGGCTCAGGCCGTCGGCATGGAGAAGGTCTCGGCCTACGCGGGCAGTTTCGGCATCGTCGAGAACATGCCGGCGGTCCTCGCCATGGCCCTGGGCGCCGGCGAGACCACGCTGATGAAGCTGACCACCGCTTACGCGATGCTGGTCAATGGCGGCAAGGGCATCACCCCGACCATGATCGACCGGGTCCAGGACCGAGGCGGTCGCACCGTGTTTCGCCACGATCGGCGCGAATGCCCGGCTTGCCTGGCCGTCGAATGGAGCGGTCAGGAGGTCCCTGAGCTGCCGGACGACCGCGAGACGGTGGCCGACCCGACCAGCGCCTATCAGGTCGTCGGCATGCTGGAAGGCGTCGTCCGCCGTGGCACCGGCCGGCGCATCGCCGAGCTGGGGCGCCCGCTTGCCGGTAAGACCGGGACCACCAACAACAACATGGATACCTGGTTCATCGGCTTTTCGCCGGACCTGGCGGTCGGCGTCTTCGTCGGCTTCGACGAGCCCAAGAGCCTGGGTCCGAAAGATACCGGCTCCAACGTCGCAGCTCCGATCTTCAAAGCGTTCATGCGCGAGGCCCTGGAGGGCGAGCCTCTGGTGCCCTTCCGCACTCCGGGCAATATTCGCCTCGTGCGGATCAGCGCCGATACCGGTCTGCCGGCGCGCCCGGGCGACCGCAACGTTTATCTCGAGGCCTTCCGCCCGGGGACGGTTCCGAATAGCGAGCAGACGCTGATCGACGGCGGCTACAACCCCAATAGCTCCGGTCGCGGCGGGGCACCGCGGGACAGGGGCACGAGCGGGCTGTACTAAGCACAGCAAAGACGATAAAAGCCGGTCGGACGAATCTGGCCCACCTGTGCGCGGCAAGGAAAGACCATGCGAGCGGAAATCCAAGCGGCGGTCGAGGAGATCGAGCAGTCTCTGACCCTGCTGAGGAGGCATCTTTGACCTCGACAAGAGCAGTCTACGCCTCGACGAGCTGAACGCGGAGGCGGAGAACCCCGCTCTCTGGGAGGACACCGAGCGCGCGCAGCGGGTCATGCGCGAGCGCAACCACCTGGAGACCTCCCTCAACAGCTATCAGGAGTTGGAGCGTGAGCTCTCCGACGGCGTCACCCTGGCCGAGCTGGCTGAGAGCGAGGAGGACGAGGCGAGCCTTCACGAGGCTCAAAGCCTGCTCGACGCCTTGAAGGCGCACGCTCACAAGCTGCAGCTGCAGTCCCTGCTCTCCGGCGAGGTCGACACCAACGACTGCTATCTGGAGGTCAATGCCGGGGCCGGCGGCACCGAGGCTCAGGATTGGGCCGAGATGTTGCTCAGAATGTATTGCCGGTGGGCCGAAGCCCACGGCTATAAGGTCGAGTGGATCGAAGAGAGCGCCGGCGAGGAGGCGGGGCTCAA
>JBFELD010000217.1:0-4996 GCA_041552375.1 Kiloniellaceae bacterium
AACACGGTGGTCATGTCGGGCGCCGTCCACGCCTATGTCAGTCAGTCTGACAAGGGCGAGCTGGTCATCGGCGCCGGCACCGATAAGTACATCGGCTACGGAAATCGCGGCTCCCTCGACGTCACCGAAGAGACGCTGGCCGCCGTCTGCGAGCTGTTCCCCTTGTTCCGGCGCATGCGCATGCTGCGCCAATGGGGCGGCATCGTCGATACCTGCCCGGATGCCAGCCCGATCATCGGCAAGACCCCGGTCGAGGGTCTCTATATCAACTGCGGCTGGGGCACGGGCGGCTTCAAGGCGACGCCTGGCTCGGGCTGGGCCTTCGCCCACACTATCGCCCGCGGCGAGCCGCACCCCTTGAACGCGCCCTTCTCGCTGGACCGCTATCGGACCGGCTATCTCATCGACGAGCACGGCGCCGCCGCCGTGGCGCACTGAGGACACAGGAGCCATGTTGCAGATCCCCTGCCCCCACTGCGGACCGCGCAACGAGAGCGAGTTCAGCTATGGCGCCGAAGCTCATATCGCGCGCCCGAAGACGCCCGAGTCCATCTCGGACGAGGAGTGGGCGAGCTACGTCTTCCTGCGCGACAACACCAAGGGCGTGCTCCTCGAGCGTTGGTATCACGCCCACGGCTGCCGGCGCTGGTTCAATCTCGCCCGCGATACCGTCAGCTATGAGATCCTCGCAGTCTACGCGATGGGCGCCAAGCCGCCGAAGCTCGAGAGGAAGACCTATGTCTAGGGCGGGCGGAACGCGGGCGGGGGCGCTATGACCCAGCCCTTCCGCCTTGCCGAAGGGGGGCGCATCGACCGCGCCAAGCCGCTCGCCTTTAGCTTCAATGGCCGCGACTACCGCGGCTATACGGGCGATACCCTAGCTTCCGCGCTGCTCGCCAACGGCGTCCACTTCGTCGGCCGCAGCTTCAAGTACCACCGTCCGCGGGGCATCATGTCGGCCGGGCCGGAGGAACGTAACGCGCTGGTCCAGGTCGGCGAGGATCCGCGAACCGACCCTAACACGAAGGCCACCCAGCTCGAGCTGGTCGAGGGTCTGAGAAGCATGCCGCAGAACTGCTGGCCGTCGCTCGATGTCGACATCGGCGCGGCCAACAGTCTCATCGCGCGCTTTATCCCGTCGGGGTTCTACTACAAGACCTTCATGTGGCCGGCGTCCTTCTGGATGCGCTACGAGCACTTCATTCGTCAGAGTGCCGGCCTCGGCAAGTCACCGACCAGCCGCGATCCCGACCGCTACGACAAGAGCTACGCCCACTGCGACGTGCTGGTCGTGGGCGCCGGGCCAGCCGGCTTGGCCGCTGCCTTGGCCGCCGGGCGCGCCGGGGCGCGGGTGATCATGGCCGAGGCCGATTTCGAGATCGGCGGATCCCTGCTCGGCCAGAGTGGCGAGACCATTAACGGACGCCCGGCCCTCGACTGGGTCGCCGAGACGCTCGAAGAGCTGAGGCAGATGCCAGAGGTTCGGGTCATGACCCGCACCGTCTGCTACGGCTACCACGACCACAACTTCCTGACGCTGATGGAGAACGTCAGCGACCACCTGACCGAAAAACCCGATGCCGGTCCGCGCCACCGCCTATGGAAGTTGCGCGCCGGGCAAGTCGTGCTCGCCACCGGCGCGATCGAGCGCCCGCTGGTCTTTCCCGACAACGACCGGCCCGGCATCATGACCGCGAACGCCGCGCGCAGCTATGTCAACCGCTTTGCGGTGCGGCCGGGAAGCCGGGCGGTTATCTTCACCAACAACGACAGCGCCTATGCCGCTGCGCTCGACCTCGAAGCCGCCGGCGTCGAGATCGGTGCGGTGGTCGACCTGCGCGAGGACCCCAGCGGACCCTTCACGGAGCAGGCCGAAGAGCGGGGCATTTTGGTCCTGCCCAGCCGTTCGGTCGTCGCGACCAAGGGCGGCAAGCGGATCTCGGCCGTTCAGGTCGGCGATATCGACGTGACCGGGACCCGGATCGTCGGCGCGCCGCAGGAGATCGCGTGCGATCTGCTGCTGACCTCCGGTGGCTGGAACCCGACCGTGCATCTTTTCAGCCAGGCGGGCGGTAAGCTGCGCTGGGACGAGGCGCATGCCTGCTACGTCCCCGGTGAGGCAATGCAGAAAGGGCAGTATTCGGTCGGCGCGTCGGGTGGGCGCTTCGGGCTTCAAGGCTGTCTCGAGGAAGGCTATCAGGCCGGCGTCGCTGCCGCCGCGGCGCAGCGCATGAAGACCCGAAGTCGCAAGAAGATCGCCTTCGAGGCCTCCGACGACGATTTCCTGCCGGGCCGTTGGATGTGGTTGCCCCCGACCCCGCAACCCGCGGGGCGAGGCGGCAAGCAGTTCGTCGATTTGCAGAACGATAGCACAGCCGCCGATCTCAAACTGGCCCTGCGCGAAGGCTACCGCTCCATCGAGCACGTCAAGCGCTACACCACAACCGGCATGGCGACCGACCAGGGCAAGACGGCCAACGTCAACGCGCTCGGCATCGTCGCCGAAACCGTCGAGCGCCCCCTGCCCGAGATCGGCGTGACCACCTTCCGGCCGCCATTTTTTCCCGTCACCTTCGGCATCTTTGCCGGACGCGACGTGGAAGACCTACTGGATCCGATCCGCAAGACACCGATGCACGGCTGGCACGAGAGCAACGGCGCGCTCTTCGAGGACGTGGGCCAGTGGCGCCGGCCCTGGTACTACCCGCGCGAGGGCGAGGACATGCACGCCGCCGTCGCCCGCGAGGTGAAGAGCTGCCGCGCCTCGCTCGGCATCCTCGATGCCTCGACCCTGGGCAAGATCGATATCCAAGGCGCCGATGCGGCCGAGTTCCTCAACCGCGTCTACACCAACGCCTGGAGCAAGCTGGCGGTCGGGCGCTGCCGTTACGGCCTGATGCTGGGTGAGGACGGCATGGTGATGGACGACGGCGTGACCGCCCGCTTGAGCGAACACCACTTCGTCATGACCACGACCACCGGCAACGCGGCACCGGTGCTGGCTCACCTCGAGGAGTATCTTCAGACCGAGTGGCCCGAGCTCGACGTCTTCCTGACCTCTGTGACCGAGCAGTTCGCGACCATCACACTCTCCGGCCCCAACGCGCGCCACCTGTTGGCGGAGATGACCGACCTGGATCTCTCGCCCGACGCCCTGCCGCACATGGGGATCACCATCGGCGAGGTGGCGGGCGTCCCGGCGAGGGTGTTCCGCATCTCCTTCACCGGCGAGCAATCGTTCGAGATCAACGTGCCGGCCTCCTACGGCCTCTTCATCTGGCAGGCCCTCATGACCGCCGGCCAGTCGTACGACATCACGCCTTATGGGACCGAGGCCATGCACGTGCTGCGCGCCGAAAAGGGCTTCATCATCGTCGGCCAGGAGACCGACGGCTCGGTCACGCCCCTCGACCTGGGCATGGACTGGATTGTTTCCAAGACGAAGGACTTCGTCGGCAAGCGCTCGCTGACACGGCCCGATATGCTCGACCCCGAACGCAAGCAACTGGTCGGCCTTCTGACCGACGACCCCAATGAGGTCCTGCCCGAGGGCGCGCAATTGGTCGAGCGGGTCCTGGACCGTCCGCCCATGCCGATGCTCGGACACGTCACCTCGAGCTACATGAGCCCCAACTGCGAGCGCTCCATCGCCATGGCCCTGATCAAGGGCGGCCACGCCCGCAAGGGCCAGAAGGTTCACGCGCCGCTGGCCGACGGCCGGGTCGTGACCTGTACCATCGCCGAAAGCCCCGTCTTCTTCGACCCCGAGGGGGAGCGTCTTAATGGTTGAGCGCTACATGAGACAAAGCGCGCTTGCCGGCCAAGGCCTGGACGGCCGGCGCGCCACGGAGCGTGGCGAGGCTGGCGTGGCCCTCGACGAGCGCCGCTTCCCGGCCATCGTCGTCCTGCGGGGCAAGGCCAAGGACGGGGCCTTCACGGCGGCGGCGAAGAAGGTACTGGGCATCGCCTTGCCGACCACCGCCAACAGCGTCGAGCGCGGCAAGGATATCGCCGTCGCCTTCATGAACCCGGAGGAGTGGTGGGTGATCTCCGATTCCGACGCGCTCGACGCCGAAGCACGCCTAGCGGCCAAGCTGCGCGAGGGGCTGGCCAGCGTTCGCGCCGCCGTCACCGAGATCGGGGAGAGCCGAAGTTGCATCCTGGTCTCGGGTCCACGCGCCCGCGACCTGCTGGCCAAGGGCTGTTCGGTCGACCTTCATCCCAAGGTCTTCGGGGGAGTTGGACAATCGGCCCAGACTTTGCTGGCCAAGGCGACGGTCTTCTTCCATCAGACGGCCGAGGGCGAGACCGAGGGGCCGAGCTTCGAGATCTACGTCACCCGATCCTTCGCCGACTACCTCTGGAGCTGGCTCGAAGATGCGGCGCAGGAATACGGCGTTTCGGTCCAGGGGGCCTAATCGTCCGATGCGGCGCGGTGCGTGGAAAGCTCTCCCGGCCCTGGTTCTGACGCTCGCCCTGGTTGCTCCGGCCAACGCACAGGATGACGAGACCAAGCTCACCGCCGCCGAGATCACGACACTCCTGAGCGACCGCACAGCCTTGGGTGAGCATCGCGGTACGGTCACGCGCCAGTACTTCGACCCGTCGGGCTGGACCGACTACCTGGCCGAAGGCGCCCAGCCCGATCGCGGCACCTGGCGCGTCGACGCCGCGCGCGACCAGTACTGCTCCGAGTGGGGGCCCTTCGGCGGCTGGTCCTGCTATGACGTCACCACCGACGGGGAGCGCTACTACTGGTCCCGGCCCGCTGACGGCACCCGCTCTCCCTTCACAATGGTCGACGGGCATAAGTTGACGTTTTGAACCCAACCACCGGTTCACCCGTCCGCTTCGTTGTGGCATAGTGCGGCGGCCGACTGGCGCGGCCCGGAACCTATCGGCTGATTGGAGTTTCGCATCATGGCAATGAATGACCCCCGAGGTGTCGCGACCTCCTCGGATAACCCCGAGTGCATCGAGATCCTGGAGAAGGCCC
>JBFELD010000218.1:0-4995 GCA_041552375.1 Kiloniellaceae bacterium
CGTCGTGCCGCCGATGTCGGACACCACGAGATCGCTCGCGCCGGAGAGGTACTGGGCCCCGACCACCGAGGCGGCCGGCCCCGATAGGATGGTCTCCACCGGCGAGGTCAAGGCGAGCGAATCGGTGACCAGCGATCCATCGCCCTTGACCACCATCAGAGGGGCCTCGATCCTGCGTTCCTCCAATAGCCGGCGCACGGCCAGGATCAGGTGCTGGAGCTGGGGGATCAGGCGCGCATTCAGCAGCGCCGTCAGGGCGCGGCGCGGCGCGTCCAGGTTGGAGCTCAGCTCGTGCGCGCAGGTCACCGGCAGGCCCGTGCGCGCGCGCAGTAGATCGCGCACACGGATCTCGTGGCCCGGGTTGCGCACACCGAAGAAACCTGCCACCGCGAAGGCCGTCACCCTCGGCGCCTGCTCGACGATCGCTTGCTCGACCGCCGCGAGATCGAGCGGGGCAGCCTCCTCGCCCAAAGCATTGTGCCCACCGGCGATGAATATTGCCGGGTCGCCCTTCAGGGCCTCCCGCAGGCCCGCTTTGTCCAAGGATTTGGCATCGTAGCCGATGAGCAGAAGGCAAACCGGCCCCCCATGGCCTTCGACGATGGCGTTGGTGGCCAGTGTTGTGGAGAGCGACACCATGCCGATCGTCTCGCCCTCGTCCAGCGCCGGAAGGACCTGATCCAACGCGCCGCGGACCCCGATCGTCAGATCATACTTGGTGGTCAGGTCCTTCGCCGCGGCGCGGACGCCCGCCGCCTCGTCGAATAGCACCGCGTCGGTATAGGTCCCGCCGGTGTCGATACCCAAAAGCTTTGCCAACTCACCCTCTCGCCCATCGCCACGCGCGCCTCGATCGCGCTCCCGATTATCAGAGAGCTTCCGTCTTTGCCAACAGGCAAATCGACTTAGCCATTTCTTTGTTCTTGGATGGGCTTCGGCTAATCTGTGGTCGTTGGGGCCCGCCGGCCCCGAGGCGAGGAGACCGGAAGACCATGAGCCCGAAGGACACCGACAATTATCCCGAAATGGCCGACCCCATGCAGCGCCCGCGCTATTCGGGGATCCCGACCTTCATGCGCGCACCCTTCACCGAGGATTACGCCGGGGTAGACATCGGGCTTATCGGCGTGCCCTTCGATGGGGGCGTGACCAACCGGCCGGGCGCGCGCCACGGCCCGCGCGAGATGCGCAACCAATCGAGCCTCATGCGCCGCATCAACCAGGCCACGGGGGTCAATCCTTACGAGCACTGTCGTGTCGCCGACCTGGGCGATGCTTGGGTGGAAAAGCCCTTCGAGCTGGAGGGCGCCCACCGCGAGATCGAGCGCTTCTTTCAACGTGTCCACGCGGCGGGAATCGTGCCGCTCTCGGCCGGTGGCGATCATTCGATCACCTTGCCGATCTTCCGCGCGATCGCCGCGGAGGGGCCCGTCGGCATGGTTCACTTCGACGCTCATTGCGATACCGGCGACGATTACCTTGGCTCCAAATTCCATCACGGCGCGCCCTTTCGCCGCGCCGTCGAGGAAGGGCTGCTCGATCCCAAGCGCACGGTGCAGATCGGCATTCGTGGCCCCTTGAACGACCTCGACGTCTGGAAGTTCAGCCACGACACGGGCATGCGCGTGGTCTACATGGAGGAGTTCTACGACCGCGGCCCGCGCGCCGTCATCGCCGAGGCGCGAGAGATCGTCGGCAATGGTCCGACCTATATCTCCTTTGACGTCGACGGGCTCGACCCGGTCTATGCGCCCGGGACCGGGACCCCGGAATGCGGCGGCATCACCGTGGTCGAAGCGCAGATCATGCTGCGCAGCTTACAGGGACTGGACCTCGTGGGCGGCGACGTGGTCGAGGTCGCACCGCCCTTCGATCCCAGCGGCAACACAGCACTTGTGGGGGTCACGCTGATGTACGAGATCCTCTGCGTCCTTGCCGACGCCCGCAAGCGGAGAGCCGCACAATGACCTATGTCCTGGTTCCTCTTGGCGTCATCGCCGTGGTCGTCTTATGGGCAATCGCCATCTATAACCGTCTGGTCAAGCGCACCACCATGGTCGAGGAGGGTTGGAGCGGCATCGATACGCAGTTGAAGCGCCGGGCCAACCTGATCCCCAACCTGGTCGAGACGGTCAAGGGGTACATGGGCCACGAACGCGAGACCCTCGAGGACGTGGTCAAGGCGCGCGGCGAGAGCCTCGACGCGGGCAGCGTCGGCGCCCAAGGCATCGCCGAAGCTCATCTGACCGCGGCCCTCGGCAAGCTCTTCGCGCTGGCCGAGGCCTATCCGGACCTCAAGGCCTCGGCCAACTTCACCGAGCTGCAGACCGCGCTGCAAACTGTCGAGGACGAGATCCAGCTGTCCCGCCGCTACTACAATGGCACGGTGCGCGATCTGAACGTGCTGGTCGACAGCTTCCCATCCAACCTGGTTGCCAACGGCTTCAACTTCCGCAAGGCAGAGTTCTTCGAGATCGAGGATGCGACCGACCGCGCGGTGCCGGAGGTCGACTTCTCCTAACCGTGCGTCACGGCACCAGCGCCGAGGCGGGATAAGCATAGAGACCCCGCCGTCCCAGGATCCAGGCGGCGAAGCCTTCGGGGAACAAGCCGGCGATCGCCGGGTCCAAGGCGCTGAGCCCGCCGGTGTAGGCGCCGAAGGCCGGCAGCAGCAGGCGACGCGCACCGAGAACGAAGGCACGGCCCGAGACCCGCCGTCCGCGAATGCGCACCGCCGCCTTGGGATGGTAGTGTCCGCTGACCTCACCGCGGGCCGCACCCGCTGCCTCGTGGCGAAAGGAGAGCGACCCTAGCGTCACCTCGCGGAGCACGCGCCCGCCCCATGGGCCCGAGGGCGCGGGATCGTGATTGCCCGTAATCCAAGTCCAATCATAGCGGCGCGTCAAATCGTCCAGGACGGCGCGGTCGGCCTCACCCAGGCGCGACGGAGCCTCGCCGTCGTGGAAGGAGTCGCCAAGGCAACAGACCGCCTCGGCACCCCAAGCCTCCGCCGCCGCGGCCAGACGCGAGAGCGTCTCGCGGCTGTCGTAGGGCGGCAGCATGCGCCCCTGGCGCGCGTAGGACGAGCCCTTTTCCAAGTGCAGGTCGGCTACCAACAGCAAGCGCCGGGCGGGCCAGTAAAGAGCGCCCGAGAGGTCGGCATAGAGTTCCACGCCGTTGAGCACCAAGCGCACCGCGCCGTGCGGACTTGGGCTATCGCTTTGCTTGTCGGTGAGCGCGCTCACAAAGGCAGCTCCGCTTGCTCCAGTCCCTCCAAGGCCTCGGCGATGAGGCTCTCGGCCCCTTCGTCGAGCAACTCGTCGATGGCACCGCCATAGACCTGTTCGCGTCCGATCTCAAGCAGGATCGGTACCGCCAAGGGCGAGACCCGCGCCAGGCGGCGGTGTTTGATCCTCCCCTTGATCCGCTTGAGCATCCCGGCCAGGCGAACGATGTCGGTGAGACCGCCTGCCGCGTCCTGGCGTGTCGCCTGCAGGAGAATGTGGTCCGGCTGGTGCCGGCGCAGCACGTCGTAGATCAGATCGGCGGAGACGGTCATCTCGCGGCCAGTGCGCAAGCGCCCACCGACACGCTGGTCGATCAGCCCGGCAATGGTCGCGACCTGACGGAAAGTGCGGCGCAACATCGAGGACTCGGCCATCCAGTCCTCCAAATCGTCGCCCAACATGTCCTCATCGAAAAGGGCATCCAGGTCCTCGGCCGGCAGGAGGCTCCAGACCGCAATCACATAGTCGGTGGCAACGAAACCGAGCGGCCCCAGGCCGGTGCGCTCCATGCGGCGGGTCAACAACATGCCAAGCGTTTGATGGGCATTGCGGCCTTCGAAGCAATAGGCCACCAGAAATGCCTTCTCGCCGCGGGGAAAGGTCTCGACGAGCAATCCGTCGGCCGGCGGAAGAACCGATGCCCAGCGCTGGATCGAGAGCCACTCGGCAACCGTCGCCGGCAATCCGCGCCAAGCCGCGGGGCTCTCGAGCAGGGCGCGCACCCGCTCCGCCAGATGGGTCGAGAGCGGCAGGCGCCCGCCGACGTAGGCGGGAACCTTGGGCGGCTCATCACGGCGCGCCGGTGTGACGATGATTTTGTCCTCGCGAATGGTCAGGAAGGCCAAAAGCTGACCGGAGAATATGAAACTGTCGCCGGCCACCAGACCGTTCGCGAAGTACTCTTCCACTTCGCCCAGCACGCGGCCCCCTTTCAGCTTCACCTTCAAGCGGGGGGCCTCGACGATAGTGCCGACATTGGCGCGATAGCGGCGCACGTGCTTGACCCCGGCGACGCGCCAGAGGCCGTCGGCATCGCGCTTCAAGCGGCGAAATCGCTCATAGGTCTTCAAGGCATAGCCGCCGGTGGCAACGAACGCCACGACACGATCGAAGTCATCGCGCGAGAGGCCACGGTAAGGTGCCACCCGGCACACCTCGGCATAGAGGTCGTCCTCGCGAAACGGCCCGCTGCAGGCCCTTCCCATGACGTGCTGAGCGAGCACGTCGAGCCCGCCCGGCCGTTCCTCGACACCATCGAGGGTCCCGGCGTCCAGCGCCTCCACCGCGGCGCGGCACTCCAGCACCTCGAAGCGATTGGCCGGCACCAGCAGCGCCTCACTTGGTTGATCCAGACGATGATTGGCCCTGCCGATGCGCTGCAGCAGCCTTGCCGCGCCCTTGGGCGCGCCGATCTGGATCACCAAGTCTACCGCCGCCCAGTCGATCCCCAGGTCGAGCGAGGAGGTCGCGACCACCGCCTGCAACTCGCCGCGCGCCATGGCCGCTTCGACCTTGCGGCGCTGCTCGCGGGCCAGTGAGCCGTGGTGCAAGGCAATGCGCAGATTGTCCTCGTTCAGATGCCATAGCTCCTGGAAGACCAACTCGGCCTGGGCCCGCGTATTGACGAAAACGATCGCCGTGCGGGCCCGCTTCAGGCGGGCGTAAACCTCCTTGACGGCGTGTAGGGCCATGTGCCCGGACCAGGGCA
>JBFELD010000219.1:0-4994 GCA_041552375.1 Kiloniellaceae bacterium
AAGCAAGGTCATCCGATCGGTTATCTCGAGCCGGCGGGAACCTACTCCTGGATGGAAACGCTCTTCGTCGCCAAAGGATCGCCCATGCCGGAGTGCGAGGAGCTGTTGAACTTCATGCTCGAGCCCGAGGTGTCGATCGCGGTGGCGATCGGGCAGAACTATCCCTCCTCGCTCGATCCCTCCAAGGTCGATATGCCGGCCGAGGTGCATGCCTTGCCGGCCTTCGATCCGACCGGCAAGCTCGACAAATTGGTCTTCGCCGATGCCGAGTTTTGGGCGTCGAACCGCTCGGCCTGGCAAAAGCAATGGAACCGCATCAAGAAGGGCGGTTAACCTCGGGTGGATGGGTCTGGGACGGGCGCCTTCGGGCGCTCGTGCCGGCCCGGCACGCTGGTCATAGATTATTTGGGGGAGCACGATGCCGGCGGTCGAATTGAAAAGCATCGCCAAGTCCTTCGGCGAGGTGCAGGCGGTCAAGCAGGCCGACCTGAGCTTCGAGGAAGGGACCTTCACCACGCTTCTGGGGCCGTCGGGCTGTGGCAAGACGACAATCTTGCGTATGGTCGCTGGTCTGGAAACGCCCAGCGCCGGGGACATCCTGATCAAGGGCAACCGGGTCAACGACGTGCCGATCCACAAGCGCAACCTCGGGCTCGTGTTCCAGAATTACGCTCTCTTTCCCCACAAGACCATCGAGCAGAATGTCGCCTTCGGGCTGAAGTATCGCGGCGTCGAGGCCTCGGAAATGCAAAGACGGGTCAAGCAAGCGCTGGACATCGTGCGCTTGCCCGGTGTCGAGAAGCGCTTGCCCGCGCAACTCTCGGGCGGTCAGCAACAACGCATCGCGCTGGCCCGGGCCATCGTCATCGAGCCCGACGTGCTGCTGCTGGACGAGCCGCTATCGGCTCTGGATGCCAACTTGCGCGAGGAGATACGGGTCGAGCTGAAGGCGATCCAGCGCAACATCGGCATCACCACGATCTTCGTCACTCACGATCAGGAAGAAGCGCTTTCCATGTCCGACTACGTGGTCGTCATGGACCATGGCGTCGTCGAGCAGGTGGGCGCTCCCGACGAGGTCTATCGCTACCCGGAAACCCGGTTCGTGGCCGACTTTCTCGGCCACTCCAACATCGTCAAGGGCAAGACCGAAGCCGCGACGAACGGCCTTGCCGAGGTGCGGCTCGAAAGCGGTCTGACACTGCGCGCCATCTCGGGCGCCGCCGCGCCCGGTGCCGAGGTCGAGGTCGTCGTGCGCGCGCACAAGGTGGCGGTGGGACCGCCCGAGGCGGGCGGCACAACCGACGATCCGGCGTTGAACGTCTTCGCCGGCACGGTCAGGGACGTGAACTATCTGGGCGGCACCGCCTCCTACCATATCGATGTGTTGGGCCTTACGGTGCAAGCCATCAATGCAATCGAAGGACCGTTGTTCAAGGAAGGCGATGCGGTCGGTCTGCGAATCGCGACGGCTGACTGTGTCTTGCTGGACGCGGTCGGTCGGCGTATCGATTGACCGGGAGCGCGTATCCCGACGCCAAGGGATTGGCACCACATACCGGAGTTGCTCGCCAAGGGGAGCGGTTTCTATGACCTCGATGATCGAACTCAAGTCGCCCTACCTTTTATTCCTCGGCGACACGGACAGCCTGTTGTCCGCCAAGACGGCCTCGGGCATCGCCCATTGGCGCCCGGAGCGATGCCTGGGCCAACTGCGGCTTTCCAGCGCGACCGTCGATCTCGGTCTGCCCGACATGACGATAGGCGCAGCGCGCGAGGCCGGCGCGATGACGTTGGTGATCGGCTTGGCGCCGTTGGGAGGCGCCTTTCCCGAAGCCTGGACGGCGATGGCCGTGGAGGCCCTGGAAGCGGGCATGGATCTGGCCAGCGGTCTGCACAGCCGCTTGAGTGATATCCCCGAGATCGCCGCGGCGGCCGAGCGCGGCGGGGCGCGGGTGTTGGATGTTCGAGTGCCGCCGGAGGACCTGCCCTGTGGCAGCGGCCAGCGCCGGCCCGGCAAACGCCTTTTGACCGTCGGCAGCGACTGCGTCGTCGGCAAGATGTTCACGGCCCTGGCCATTGACCGGGAGTTGAAGCAGCGTGGCGAGATGTCCGACTTCCGGGCCACCGGGCAGACGGGGATACTGATCGAGGGCTCGGGCATCGCCGTCGACGCCGTGGTTTCGGATTTTCTCTCGGGCGCGGTGGAGGTGCTCGCTCCCGCCAACGACCCCGATCACTGGGATATCATTGAAGGGCAGGGCTCGCTGTTTCATCCGGCCTATGCGGGGGTAAGCCTGGGCTTGCTGCATGGCGCCCAGGCGGACTACCTGGTGCTCTGCCACGAGGCCGGCCGCAGCTATATCGACGGCGACGAGCATGCCGGCTTTCCGATCCCGGCCCTCGGACGGGTCATTGCGACGAACCTGGACCTGGCGCGGCTCACCAACCCGGGTGTGAAGCTGGCAGGCATTTCGCTCAACAGCTCGTCCCTGGGCGAGGCGGAGGCCGGCGACATCATGGAAAGCTTGCGCCGGGAGTTCGATGTGCCGGTCGTCGATCCGGTGCGCACAGGCGTCGCGCCCATCGTGGATCGCTTGTCATGAGCGCAAGACAGCACCTCAGCGTTCGTGCCGAGCAGTGGCCGCTCAAGGAACCCTTCATCATCTCCCGCTTGGTTCAGGAGCAAGGCGATGTCGTAGTGGTCGAGATCGAGTGCGGTGGGGCCATCGGCCGGGGCGAATGCGAGCGCTCGGACTGGTATGATCCCAAGCGCCGGCCCGTGATCGAGGAGATCGAGGCCTTGAGACCGGCGATCGAAGCCGGCCTCGCGCGCACGGACTTGATGTCGTTGCTACCATCGGGCCCGGCCCGCAATGCCATCGACTGCGCGCTTTGGGACTTGGAGGCCAAACTCAGAGGTGAGCCGGTCTGGGCCTTGGCGGGATTGGAGCAGCCGCTCGAGCCGGTCACCACGGTCTTCACCATCTCCCTCGACAGCCCCGAGAAGATGGCCGCGGCCGCGCGGGCCAACCGCGACCGCCCGATCTTGAAGTTGAAGCTCGGGCGCCCCGGCGATCCGGAACGTGTCGCCGCCGTCCGCGAGGCGGCGCCGAACGCGCGTCTTTCTGTGGATGCCAACACCGGCTGGAGCAAGGAGCAACTGCGCGGCTATCTACCAGAGCTGGAGAAGTACGGGGTGGAGCTGGTGGAGCAACCCTTTCCGCCCGGTCAGGACGAGGCTTTGGCGGACGTCGAGCACCTCATCCCCATCGCCGCCGACGAGTCCTGCCTCGATCGCGGGTCCTTGCCTGGCCTGGCGGGACGTTATGACATCGTAAACATCAAGCTCGACAAGACGGGTGGTTTGACCGAGGCGCTGGCGCTAGCCCGAGAGGCCAAAGCCTGCGGGTTTGGTGTCATGGTCGGCTGCAATATCGGCACCTCGCTCGCTATGGCGCCGGCACTGTTGGTCGCGCAGCTGGCAAGCTTCGTCGACCTCGACGGCCCGTTGCTTCTGGCACGCGACCGCGAGCCGGGGCTGCGCTACGAGGATAGTCTCATCCACCCGCCGTCGCCGGAGCTTTGGGGGTAGGGTCCATGGCGCGGATCGCGGTCGGCGGCTTCCACCACGAGACCAACACTTTCGCGCCGCGCAAGACGACCCTCGACGACTTTAGGCACTCAGCCTCCTATCCGCACATGCCGCGCGGCGCGGACCTCCCGGGCGCCGTCAAGGGGCAGAACCTCCCGATCGCGGGCTTCATCGACCAAGCCCTCGCGCAGGGTCATGAGATCCTCCCCACCGTTTGGGCCGGCGCCTCACCCGCCGCCGAGGTCGAGGACGATGCCTTCGATGAGGTTCTCTCTGTTATGTTAGGGGATCTGGCGGCGGCGCTGCCGGTCGAGGGTGTCTATCTCTGCCTGCACGGCGCGATGGTGACCGAGAGCTTCCCCGATGGCGAGGCGGAGATCCTATCCCGAGTTCGCGCGTTGGTCGGGAATATTCCCCTCGTCGCCAGCCTCGACTTCCACGCCAACGTCAGCGCCGAGATGGTCGATCTGGCCACGGCGATCACGGTCTTCCGCACCTATCCCCATATCGACATGGCTGAGACCGGCCGGCGGGCCGCGGCGCTGATGGAGTCCATTCTCGCCAGCGGTCTGCCACCGGCCAAGGCCTACCGCCGAATTCCCTTTCTCATACCCTTGGTCTGGCAGTGCACCTCGAGCGATCCCATGGCGCGGATCATAGGCACCCTGGAGGGCTTGGGAGCCGATAGCGGCACCAGCCCGTCGCTTGCCGCCGGCTTTCCCCTGGCCGATGTGGACGTCTGTGGTCCGTCGGTGCTGGCCTATGCCGCCGAGGAAGGGGCGGCGGCGGAAGTCGCCGACCTTCTGCTCAACGCGATCAGTGACGCCGAGGCGGACTTTGCCGGTCATCTGTATGAGCCGGAGGAAGCCGTGGCCTATGCGCTGGCGCATTATCGGGGAAAGCCCATTGTCCTCGCTGACACCCAGGACAATCCCGGTGCGGGCGCGGCCTCCGATACCACCTGGTTGTTGGAGGAGCTGGTGCGCCAGGACGCAGAGGACGCGGCTTTGGCGATCCTCTGCGATCCTGCCGCCGCCACCGAGGCCCACGCCGTGGGTCAGGGCGCCGAGTTGGAGCTGGCCGTGGGCGCGACCTCGGGTCAGCCCGGACACCGGCCGTTCCGCGGCCAATTCGTCGTCGAGGCCTTGAGCGACGGAGAGTTCGAGGGCAGCGGGCGCATGAGTGCCGGGTCGCCCTTCCATCTGGGCCCGACCGCGCTCTTGCGGATCGGGGGTGTGCGGATCGTGGTTGCAAGCCGCAAGACGCAGGCCAGCGACCAGGCGATTTTTCGGCACCTGGGGCTGGATCCGGCGGCACAGAAGATCCTGGTGCGGAAAAGCTCGGTCCACTTTCGCGACGATTTCCAGGACCTGGCCGAGGAGATCTTGCTCGTGCGCGC
>JBFELD010000220.1:0-4974 GCA_041552375.1 Kiloniellaceae bacterium
CTATCTTGGTTGAATATCTGTTACAGATTATTATTGGGAAAGTTGTCCTGTTGCCATTCGGGCCCGGCTTTTCGATACTGGCGCCTTAGGTATCCTTGTTCGTGACGTGTGTTGAGAGAGGTACGTGATGCGTAAGTGGTTGACCTGCGTGGTCGCGCGCCGGAGAGACCTCCTGGCCCAGGAGGCGCCCGAGGAAGCGGCACTCGGCGAGCCTGTCATCCTAAAAAGACGGCGCCCCGCCCCACCGGCCGAAAACCGGTCGGTGGAACGGGGCTTTGTGGCCGTCTTTCAAGGACGGACCAGGGCGGCGGGAAGACCTGTTACGCTCTTCCCGGCTCGCTCAAGTGATCGCGCATTCTCAGCAACCACGAGAGCGGCAGAGCCTCGAGATCACGCCGGCTCCAGTGAATGCGCCGGCCGAAGATCATCAGGAGGCGCTCAAGCATCGGCGCCGCCCTGATCATCTCGCCCCCGCTCGGCCGACCTCCCGACGGCGGTCAAGGCTTGGTCGAGGCCTTCGATGGCCGAGCAGATGTTGTTGAAGTCCTTGGCGCTGAGCCCCTTCAGCATCTCCGGGGTCAGGGCGATGCTCTCGCCATCGAGGGCCTCGATCTGGCTCAGGATCAAGGCCACGGCCGCCCGCATCGGGCTGGCCACGACCACCACTTCCCGGCTGTTGTCGGGGCGGATGATCTCGCGCACCTCCTCGGCCTACTGGCGAGCTTGCACGATGTCGAAGGTCGTGGCCTCGCGCAGTGTGACCGTGCCGTACTGCCGGCCGGCGATTTCCCAAAGTTCGTCGAGCTTGAGGTCGGTATTTGCCATGGTAAGTACTCCTACCACTGAGGTTGAAGGGTCCCCGGCGGTCATCCACGCTGGATGGCGCCGAGCCCCGCGGGCGCGAGTAGCTTTGTTCGCGGCGCGGGACGGTGGTGATAGACCAATCTGGACACGCGAGTTAAGATGGAACGAATTCCACCCAATAATTCCGAAGTGACTCAGGGGCCTACGCGGGGGCATTTTCGGCGCCCGACACGACTCAAGCGAAAAACGGGAACTTTCGAGGGGTCAGGCCCCCTCGCTCTCGGCCCGGCGGTGGGTGCGCTCGATGCTCGCGACCACGCCTGCCACCTCGGCGTCGGACAGCGGCGGCCGGCAGCGCATGCGGTTCCAGGCCAGCAGCATCTCCAGCGCCACATCGGGGTCGACGCCGTGCCAAAGAAGGTGACCGGTGAGCGAGGCGAGCGTGCTGTTGCGCGCGCCCTCGGCCACGCCCTCTCGGGTGAGGCGGCGCCAGTGATCGAGCGTATGGCCCTGTCGCTCGCCACCGCTGCGCAGAAGCTCACGCACGGCGCGTGGCAAGGGCGCCGGCGGCCGGTCGGCGGGCGCATGGCCGGGTCGCCAGGCATAACGGCGCCCGGAGGGATGGCGGGTAGGTGGTGCCACCACCATGCCGCCACGCGCACGCAGGTCCACGCCCGGCAACACTGCCACGCGGTTGCGCAGGGCCTTGCTAGTGGTGGCGAAGTAGAGATGCGTTCCGCCGCCGCCGGTCAACGCCTCGACCGTCGGCGGCATCGGGCCATGCCGCTCCTGCCAGGCGAAAAGGCTCTCCTCGCCGCCGTGACGGGGATCGATGTCGATGACCGCCAGCCCCGAGATGGGGCCGGTCACCACCCCTACCCCGGCATCCGGCCAGCGCCGATACCAGTCACGCACTTCCGCCTCATCGGCATGCCGGTCCTGATAAACTTGCCAGGTGACGGCCGGGATTTTGCCCCCGGCGGCGATCGGCACGACCGACCAGCCCCGCGCCAGGTAATCGAGCGCGGCCGTCAGGCAGGTCGCTTCATTTCCTCGCATGTCTGGCATGACGTCCCGAGTGGCTTGCCGCCGGCGCACGAGTTTCGATCTTAGCGTGCCGCGCGGTGGGACAGGAAAAAAATACTAGACAGCGGGACTCGCTCGTGATTCCTTTTGGTTAACGACAGGTTAACCGGGGGGAATCATGACCGTCGTTTCGATGCGCCAGGACGCCTCGCGCGCCGGCGACCCTGGCGAGAGCTGGGACCAGACTGGGGATCTCGATCACAGGCGCACGCTTGCCCCCGACGGTGTCAGCCCGAAGACCGGCGAGCCCTACGCCGAGATCATCCGGCGGCATGGCATCGTCAAGTTCGAGTTCTCCTATGCCACCGGCACTTTCCATGCCTTGGACGCCGACGGCGGGATCCTGGCGAGCGGCGAGACCATTCGCGAGCTGCTCGAGTCGTTTTAACCGAGCCCCAAGGGCGCAGAGCCTCATGTCGGGATCGAAAGGCCAGCCTCCGACCGACGAGCCCCCGGTCTTCGACCGCGCATTTCAAGAGCGCCTCATCGACCTTTTCGTCTGGCGCCGCGATGTCCGACGCTTCAAGCCCGACCCGGTGGTGCCCGCCGAGATCGATCGCCTACTCGAGGCGGCCAACCTCGCCCCCTCCGTTGGGCTCAGCCAACCCTGGCGTTTCGTTCTCGTAGAGGATGGCAAGCGGCGCCGGGCAGTGCGCGACAACTTCGAGAAGTGCAACGCCGCCGCCCTGGCCGCGCAGGACGGGGGGGACGCGACGCTCTACGCGGGCTTGAAGCTGGCCGGACTGGACGACGCGCCAGTACACCTCGCCGTGTTCTGCGACGAGGGGACCGAGCAAGGTCGCGGCCTTGGCCGTGCCACCATGCCGGAGATGCTCCGCTATTCCGTCGTCGCCGCCGTGCAGAATCTGTGGCTTGCGGCGCGAAGCCGCAGTGTCGGCGTCGGCTGGGTGTCGATCCTCGAGCCCGAGGAGATCGTGCGCATCCTCGAAGTGCCCTTCGAGTGGCGCCTCGTCGCCTATCTCTGCATCGGCTACCCGCACGAAGAGCAAATTGATCCGGAGCTCGAACGCCGACGCTGGGAGCGCCGACGCGAGATCGACGAGATGGTAACCCGGCGCTGATCTCCTTAACCGCACTCAGGCCAACACGTCGCTCAGATACCTCAGCTTGCGAGACTCTTCCTCGATCATTCTAAGGCTCGCTTCGTAGGCACGCCGCGCCAGGATTTGGGACACTATCTCCGCCTCCAGATCCACATTCGGCCGAATGACCATGCCCTCGGCATCGGCGTCGCCGGCACCCGGCTCGAAGCGGGTTACCGCGGGCGGGTCGACGGCAACCGCCTGCCCGGTCACCCCACCGCCAGGCAGAGAGTGCTGCACCATTCGCTTGGGCAGGTAACTGCCGTCCGCCGCCCCAAGGGCGCCCGACGCGCGCCCGGGACTGCGCAGGTTGGCGATGTTCTCGGCCGAGATCTGAAGCCGCCGGCCTTCCACCATCAGCGCCGAGAGCGAGGTATGGAGTATCGAGGACATCGGCGCTCACTGTCTCCTTCTGCCTTTTATCTTCTTGTAAGACATGTGAAGAAAATTCTTATAAATAGTTGTTTTCGTTATGTATTTTATGAAAATTCAAGACTTCGTATCTGATAGCATGCGAAAACCGGGAGGGTGCCCTGCATATATTGGTTCGATATATGCTGGATCGAGGCAGGCTCCGTCACTATCTAGATTTTGTACCGCTACCGCCTCTGCTCAAAAGGGGCGCAAGCGTTAAGTGGGCGTGGAGGGTGACACGGAAATGGATGTGCGGAGTCTTTGCCTCGGGGTCTTGAGCCTGGGCGACGCGAGTGGATACGAGATCAAGAAGGCCTTCGAGGAAGGCGCCTTGTCGCACATCCACGCCGCCAGCTTCGGGTCGATCTACCCGGCACTGGGTGCCTTGGTCGACGATGGCCTGGCGGTGATGCGCGAGGTCGAGCAAGAAAAGCGGCCCGACAAGCGGGTCTATTCCATAACGCCGGCGGGGCGCCAAGCGCTGCGCAGGGCCCTGAACGGCGATCCGACCGCGGACAAAATTCGCTCGGACTTTTTGTTCGGCATCTTCTTCGCACAGGAACTGACCCCCGACGAGTTGGCGCGGCGGATTGACCGGCGTATCGACTGGTACCGCCAGGCGCTGGAGCAGATGCGCAGCTGCGCCGAGGAGAACGATGCCACCCTGCCGCCCGGCCCACGCTTTACCCGTGGCCTGGGCGAGGCCGTCTACTGCGCCGCGCTCGACTACCTGGAAGCTAACCGCGATCACCTTCTGGAAGAGGTGGCCGCGCGCTCGCGCATGGTCGCCGAATAGGCCGCCCCGACCATGGAACTACTGACGACAGCCACACTTGATATGCGCAACGATGAACCGGTAGGCCGTAGATGAGAGGCTCATACATCTTTGCAGCACTGCTCGCGCTTCTCGCCGCGGGCTGGATCATCTCCGGCCAGTTGGCCGAAGGCGACGGACTGCCCAAAGCCACCAAGCCGCCGGCGGACTTGGCCGCGATCGATACCACGCCCGCGGTCCGGGTGATGCGCCTGCACGCGGGCCAGCATCTTCTCAAGGAGGTCGTGCGCGGGCGTACCGAGGCGCTGCGCAAGGTTTCCTTGAAGGTGGAAACGAAGGGCCGCGTCGTCGAGCTGCCGGTCGAGCAAGGCGCCTGGGTCGCCGAAGGGGACGTCATCGCCCGGCTCAGCGCCGACGACCGGCCGGCGCGGCTCCGCGAAGCCAAGGCCCTGCGCGAGCAACGCCGCATCGAGTTCGAGGCCTCGCAAAAGCTCTCCAAGAAGGGCTTTCGCTCCGACACCCAAGTCGCCGGCTCCCTGGCCGCCCTCGAGGCAGCCGAGGCAGCGGTCAGCCTGGCCGAGGAGGGTCTCGGCAACACGGTGTTGCGGGCTCCTTTCGATGGTCTTATCGACGACCGAATTGCCGAGATCGGCGACTTCCTCGAGATGGGCGACAGCGTCGCGGTGATCGTAAATCTCGACCCGATCCTCGTGGTTGCCCAGGTCAGCGAGCGCAGCCATGGCGAAGTGCGTGTCGGCCAACCCGGCTTCGCGCGGCTGGTCGATGGCAGCC
>JBFELD010000221.1:0-4968 GCA_041552375.1 Kiloniellaceae bacterium
GGGTCGCGCGCTCCGCGCGTTCCTTGGGTTGGGCTGCGCCTTCCTTGGGTTGGGCCGCGCGTTCCTTGGATTGGGCCGCGCCTTCCTTGGGTTGGGCTGCGCGTTGCGCACCCTCCTCGGGCTGCGGCGGGGCATCGGAACCGTCGCCGGCCGGTGGCGGCGCTCGCCGCCCGCCTTCGTAACCACCATTGCGGCGAGATCCCTGGCCATCGCCCGCGCGCTCCGGTCCGCCGGGCTGCGCCGCGGGCGCGCCTTCGGGCCGCGGATCGGTGCTGTCATTCAGCACGCGATAATAGTGTTCGGCGTGCTGAAAGAAGGTCTCGGCCATGACCCGGTTGCCGGAGGAGACCGCCTCGCGGGCCAACGAGAGGTATTTCTCATAGACCTGAGTGGCATTTCCCCGGACCTTGCCTTCGGGGCCATTGCTCTCGAAGGTCATGTTCCGATGATGGTGGCCGTGAGGCTTATTCCGGTTGGGACGCCCCCTCATGCGACGCCCACTATTGGTGTTTTGTCTCATACCTGCTTCGCTATGATCTGCGAATCCGCAATTTGGCTGATTCCGCTGCCCTCTATATGGCAGCCGCGCCCGGCGCCCTCATTTTCGCGCCTGCATGATCCTACGATGGTCCGTTGGATTCGTCTGGGTGTTCCCCCCGGGAACACCGCGCCTTCATAGGCAACGCCCACAAACTAGAGGGGTTTGGGGGCCTTTCCAACTGTTTTTTTTCCGCGAGGCCTGATTTTTTTTCGGCCGCCAGGCGGTCAGGCAACGCCGGTGTCCTTGCATATCCACGGATGTCTCGACCTCGCTCAGACCCGCCGCACGCAGCATCGCGGCCACCTCGGCGGCCTGTCCGGCACCAACTTCCAGAACCGCCGCGCCACCGGGCCGCAGTGCCCAGCTCAGCTCGGGAACGATCGCGCGGTAGCAGTCCAGGCCGTCGGCACCGCCGTCGAGCGCGAGTAGAGGATCGTAGCAGCGCACCTCGGGCCCGAGATGGGCGATGGCACCGCTTTCCACATAGGGCGGATTGGCGAGAATCAGGTCCCATCCACCGGCAAGCCCGGCCAGCCAGTCCGCCTGCGCGAATAAGGCACGGCGGCCCAGATCCAGCCGCACGGCGTTGCGCTTGGCAAGCGTCAGCGCGTCGAAGCTGATATCGGTGCCGAGGCCCACGGCGTCGGGCAGCTCGCTCAACACCGCCAACAACAGGCATCCACTCCCGGTGCCCAGGTCGAGCACGCGGCAGGGCCCGGCCCTCGCCGAAACCCCCGCCGAAACCCTGGTCAGGCCGACTTCGACCAGGGTTTCGCTCGCCGGGCGCGGGTCGAGCACCGAAGGTTCGATGAGAAACTCCCGCGACCAGAACTCGCGCCTCGCGACAATGCGCGACAACGGCTCGCGCGCGGCCCGGCGCCGGGTCACAATTGCGGCCTTGCGCAGCTCAGATCGAGATAAGGACGCGTGCGGCTCGGCGATCAAGGCCTCCACACCGAACCCCAGACCGCGCGCTAGAAGCAAGCGGGCCTCACGTCGCGGATCGTCGATCCCGGCGCGCGCCAGCCGCCGAGCGATCGCCGCAATCACCTCCGCGCGGGTCATTGGCTTTCCAGCAGCAAAGCCGCCTGCTCCTCGGCGATGAGAGGCTCGACGATCTCGTCCAGCGCCTCGCCCGTCATCACCTTGTCGAGCTTATAGAGCGTCAGGTTGATGCGGTGGTCGGTCACCCGGCCTTGCGGGAAGTTGTAGGTTCGGATGCGCTCCGAGCGGTCGCCGCTGCCGACCTGGCTCTTGCGCTCGGCCGCCCGCTGTTCCGCCTGCTCGCGGCGCTCGGCGTCATAAAGCCGGGCGCGCAGGACCTTCATCGCCTTGGCCTTGTTCTTGTGCTGGGACTTCTCGTCCTGGCACTGCACGACGATCCCGCTCGGCAGGTGGGTGATCCGCACGGCGCTGTCGGTCGTGTTGACGTGTTGGCCGCCCGCACCCTGCGAGCGATAGGTGTCGATGCGCAGGTCCTTGTCCTCGACCTGCACGTCCAGCTCCTCCGGCTCGGGCAGAACGGCGACCGTCGCCGCCGAGGTGTGGATGCGTCCGCCCGATTCGGTCACCGGCACGCGCTGAACCCGATGCACGCCCGATTCGTGCTTGAGGCGCTGAAAGACGCCTCTGCCCTTGATCGCGACGCTCGCCTCCTTGCACCCGCCGATCTCGGTATCGGTGTAGTTCAAGGCCTCGCAGCTCCAACCGTGCTGCCCGGCGTAGCGTTGATACATCGATAGCAGCTCGGCGGCGAAGAGCGCCGCCTCGCCGCCGCCCGTGCCCGCCCGCACCTCCAAGATCGCGCTTCGCTCGTCGGCGGCGTCCTTGGGCAGCAACAGGAGACGGACCTTCTTTTCCATCTCCGGCAGGCGCTGGGACAAAGTGCGGTGTTCCTCCTCGGCCAAGGCCTTCATCTCGGGATCGCTCTCCGAGCTCGCCAGCATCTCGAGGTCCACCGCCTCGTTCTGTGCCTTTTGCAACTCTTCGATGGCCGCGACGATCGGCGCGAGGTCGGCCAGCTCCTTCAACATGGCCGTGTAGCTTTCGGAGCCGGGTTGGTCGTGCGCGGCCACCAGCTGCGTCAGCTCCTCGTGGCGTTTCGAGACCTCGCCAAATCGTTCCTGCAAGCTCATTCCTTTTCGCCTTGCGCCGTCTCTTGCGAGCCGAACAGCCGGGTCAGCGCGCGGTTCAGCACGTCGGCACCATCGCCACCACCGCCATCGCTTTCCAACGCCTCGTGCCAATGCGCCAGGATCGCGTCGGCAAGGTGCCGTGTCGCGGCCTCGGCATCGCCGGGGTGCGCCTCCAGGGCCTGCGCGCGGAGTCGCTCGAGCTGGGCGCGGGGACCAGCCGGCGCGAACCACCCACGGATCGCCGCCGCGTGCTCCTGCTCCAGGATACGGCGCGCCTTCACACTGGCCGCACCCCGTCCCTCCTTGCCCTCCAACGCGATCCGTTCCAGATCGTCGAGGCGATAGAGGAACGCGTCGGCGATCGCATCGACGGCGTCTTCCACATCGCAGGGCAAACCGACGTCGATCAAGAGAATGGGTTTGCGCCGGCGCTGGCGCAAGGCCTGCTCGACCGCCGCCCGGGTCACGGTCCATTGGCCGGTACCTTGGTCGCTGACCACGATCTCCGCCTCGGCGAGGGCCGCGCCCAGCTCGTCCCAGGGGCGATAGTGGCCGCCAAGGCGCTGCGCCACGGTTTCCGCCCGCCGCGGCGACGCATGGACCACCGTGATACCTTTGGCGCCGGCCTGCCGCAGCTCCTCGACGAGCCTCTGGCCAAGCTCGCCAAGGCCCAATAGGAGCACGCGACACCGGCTCGTATCACCATGCAGACTGCGTGCCACCTGCGTGGTCACCGCGGCCATGGACAGCGTCCGCTCGGCCAGCGGCGTCTCGGTCCCGACGCGCCTGGCCGCGGCCGTGGCCGCGGCGACGGCCGCATCGAGGCAGGGACCGGCCATATCCTTCTCACGCGCGGCGTCATGACAGCGCTCCAGCCGCTCGACGATATGCGTATCGTCATCAATTTCGCTGTCCAGCGCGGCGGCCACGGCGAAGATATGGCGCAGGGCTTCATCGCCCTCATGCGCGTAGACCGCCTCGCGCAGATCGCCGGGGCCGAGCCCGGCACGTTCGGCCAGCAGTGCCGTCAATTTCTCGACCAGTCCCCAGTCCTCGCCGCGCGCCAGGATGAACTCCAAGCGCTTGGGCGTGGCCAGCACCATCGCCTCCTTGTCCTGAACCTTGGCCAGATCGTCGAGAAGGGCCGGCAGCGCCATCGCGTCGCCGAACAGCGCTTGCGCCGCCCGCACTGAAACACGGGCCCGGCTGGTCCCGACGATCAGCAATCGCTCCAACGGCCTGGGGAGAGCGTCCGGCACGCCCTTGCCTCCGTTTATGAGAAACGGGCCAAGCGTTCGCTCAGCGCATCGAGGGACACGAGCTCCTGGTCGCCCGTCTCCAGATCGCGGACGGTCGCGGCGCTTTGTGCCATTTCCTCCTCGCCCAGCAAGACGGCGGCCCGCGCCCCGACTTTGTTGGCCCGCTGTAGACGTTTTTTCAAGTTACCGCCATATCCCAGCTCGACGGCAATGCCCGCGTGCCGCAACCGTTGTGCCAGGCGCAGCGCTTCGGGGCCCGCCGCTTCGCCGATCGGAACAACGGCAATCGGCCGCGCAGGCGGAACCGGCTCGGCCAGCAGCATGGCCATGCGCTCGATCCCGGCGGCCCAGCCGACCCCGGGGGTCGGAGGTCCGCCCATTGTCTCCACCAGTCCGTCATAGCGGCCACCACCCATGATCGTGTCCTGGGCGCCCAAGCGGTCGGTCTTGAACTCGAAGGCGGTGTGGCAATAGTAGTCGAGGCCGCGCACCAGATGAGGGGTTAGCTCATAGGCGATGCCCAGGGTGTCCAATCCCTCCCGGACTGTGCCGAAGAAATCCTGGGCCTCTTGGGTCAAGAAGGTCTCGAAAGGCGGCGCACCGGCCACCACGCGGCGGTCGCCGGGATCCTTGGAATCGAGGATTCGCAAGGGGTTGCGCTGCAATCGATCCTTGCTGTCCTCGGAGAGGTCATCGACGTGGTCGCGAAAATAGTCGACCAGCGCGGCCCGGTAGGCCATGCGGCTTTTCATATCCCCGAGAGTGTTGAGCTCGAGCCGGGTACCGGCGAGCAACCCCAAACGCTCCAGGATGTGAGCACCACAGGCGATCACTTCCACATCCCCTTGCGGTTGGACGACACCCAGAAGCTCGATTCCGATTTGATGGAACTGCCGTTGGCGGCCCTTTTGGGGCCGTTCGTGCCGAAACATCGGACGAGCGCTCCTTCCGATACGGGATCGAGTTCTTCAAACTCGATGCCGGTGTCATCGCCGAGCTCGAGAAGTTGGTCGCTGGCGCTTCCGAAGAGACC
>JBFELD010000222.1:0-4959 GCA_041552375.1 Kiloniellaceae bacterium
GCGGCGCCGCGCGACCGGCAGCTCGGCTTGGTGCGGGCCCATCCCGATCTGGCGGGAAGGGCCGCCGTAGCCGGCGATCTGACACCCCAATCCGCTGGCGAGCAGGCCGCGGCCGGATTGGACCACTGCACGCCCGACGAGTTTCAACGGTTTCAGGATTTGAACGACCGCTACAAGGCGCGTTTCGGCTTTCCCTTCGTCATCGCCGTCAAGGGGCTCACGCGCGCCGACATTCTTGCCGCCTTCGAGCGCCGCATCGAGGGCGACCCGCAGAGCGAGCTGCGCACTGCGCTGCTGCAAATCCACGAGATCGCGCGCCTGCGCCTGACGGCACTCGCCGCGCAGGGCAAGGCCTTGGCTTAGCGGGACATCATCACCGGCGCCGTCATCTCGCCCAAGATCGTCTGGGTGACGCCGCCAAGAACCAGTTGGCGCAGACGGGCGTGGCCGTATGCGCCCATGACCAGCAAATCGCTGTCACGGTCGGCCAAGTGGGAGAGCAGCGCTTCGCCGGCATCCAAACTGCCCGCCGGCAAGTGTTGCGTCTCGACCTTGCAGTCGTGCCGCGCCAGGAACAAGGCGATATCGGCACCCGGTTCCTCGCCATGCTCGCGCGTGTGCTTGGCCGGGTCGATGACGACCACATCCACATGATCGGCGGCAACCAGAATCGGCAGGGCGTCACGGACGGCCCGTGCGGCCTCGCGGCCCGCGTCCCAGGCCACCATGACGCGGCTGCCTGGCGTACGAGACGCACCGATATAGGGGATGACCAGGACCGGCAAGCCCGCCTCGAGGACCAAATGCTGCGTCATCGCCGCACCGCCCGGGCCGGGATTATCGGGATCCTGCTGCTCGATCACCAAGAGGTCGGCATAACGGCTGTGCAGGCCGACCACGTCGGTGATCTCGACGTCACGGCAGTCGACGACGACGCCTTCGTGGGAAAGGCCGGCCGTTTTGGCCTTGGTGCTGAAGTCGTTCAGCATGGCCCCCGCATCACTATGGGTCTGCTTTTGTTGGGCGACCAGGGCTTCGAGCAAAATCGGATGATTGGCGTAGGAAGGGATCGAGGGGCTGACCGCGAGTGAGATCGCCTTCAGATGGGCCTCGTGCCGACACGCCATCTCGATTGCCGTCTCCAACCGCCGACCCGACTCCCGCCGGCCATCCAACAGCACCAGTATCGTCCTGTAGCTCATCGCCATCCTTCCTCCCAGGTTGACATCCCCAATATAGTCGCGCCCCGCCACCGCAGATGACGCCGTCGCGCTGGCACGCCCGGGCTCACTTCTCCTATGCTTGGGATCATTAGCTCACGCGGCATTGACCCAAGTCAACGTCAAGGACCATTGCTTGCACGACCGTGAGCCGATCAGCGTGGCAGGTCCGATGAACAAGAACTGCGGGGACGGTGGTGATGGAGCCCAAGAGGCCGAGGTGCTCGCGCTGCTTGCGTGCCCGCGCACCTATGGGCTAGCCGGCGTGCGGGTCGATCGAATCGATACTCATGCGGCGCGGGTGTTCCTCGCTGGCGAGCATGCCTTCAAGATTAAACGTCCGGTGCGCTACAGCTATCTCGACTTCTCGACGCCAGAGGCCCGGCATCGCGCGCTTACGGCCGAACTCACGCTGAACCGGCGTACAGCGCCCCAGATCTACGAGAAGGTGGTCCCCATCACACGTGATGCCGGTGGTGTGCTGTCCCTGAATGGTGACGGCCGGCCGGCGGACTGGGTCTTGGTCATGCGCCGCTTCGACCAGACAGCGCTGCTCGATCATCGGGCCCGCGAGGGAACGCTCGACGGCGCCACCATAGATGCGCTGGCCTTGGCGATCCGGCGGCTGCACGACGAGGCGCCACCGATCGACCTGACACCCGGCGAGGCATCGAGGCGGGTGCGGGCCGTCGCGGAGGAGAACCTCGTCGACCTCGCCGCGCGGCCCGATCTCTTCACCGCCGCGGATGTCGAGGCCTATGAGACCGATCTGCGCGCCCGGCTGGAACGGGAGAGCGGCTTGATCGAGGCACGCGCCGCAAAAGGTCTGATACGGCACTGCCATGGCGATCTTCATCTCGGCAACATCTGTCTCTACGACGGGCGGCCCACTCTTTTCGATTGCCTTGAGTTCGATGCCAGACTGGCCGAGATCGATCCCTTCTACGACCTCGCTTTCCTGCTCATGGACTTGGATGAGCACGGCCTGCGCGAGCTGGCCAACCGCCTGCTCGGCGCCTATGTGCGCGAGCCCGCCGACTTGGAGGCGTTGGCGTTGCTACCGCTCTTCCTTTCCCTGCGTGCCGCCATTCGCGCAAAAGTGCGTGCCACGGCCGCCGGTCTCACCGATGACCCCGACACAAGGCACGAACGCGAAGGCGAGGCACGCGTCTATTTCGCGACGGCGCGGCGATATCTCGCTCCGCCGCCCGCTCTATTGCTCGCCGTCGGCGGCCTTTCGGGTAGCGGCAAGTCCTCCGTGGCGCGCCTGATCGCACCGCGCATCGGCCCGGCGCCCGGCGCGCTGCACATCAGGAGCGACAAGCTGCGAAAGGACCGCTTCGGCGTCGCCGAGACAACACGCCTGCCGCCGGCGGCCTATGACCCGGCGGTAAGCGAGGCCGTTTACGAAGCGCTTTTCGATCGCTGTGCACGGGCCCTGGCAACGGGCCACGCCGTGGTCGCCGATGCCACCTTCATCCGTGACTCGGGACGCCGACGCCTCGAGCAAATCGCCGCCGCGCAGGCTGTCGCTTTTCTCGGTATTTGGCTCGAAGCACCGCTCGACACATTGATCGAACGAGTGACGGGACGTCAAGCCGACGCGTCGGACGCCGATGATACCGTGGTCCGCGACCAGACCAGTGAGGACACCGGCACCATCACCTGGCACCGGCTGGACGCCGGAAACACGACCCGGGCCCTGGCCGATGAGATCAAGGCCTTGGCGGGGCAGTCGCTTGCACGCGCGGGCCTGACCGAGCCCTGAGACCCTTTCGGTGACATTCGCCCCGCGGAACCTGTAGGCTAGCGCGACCAAAGGTCAGTAGGTTCAGATGGACTGCGAGGGACAACGGGTCTTGGTCACCGGCGGCACCCGAGGGATCGGCTATGCGATCGCCGAGGAATTCCTGAAAGAGGGCGCGCGGGTCGCCGTGAACGGCGCCTCGGAGGCCTCCACGAGCGATGCCGTCGCGCAGCTCGGAGGCACCGGCGAGGTCGTGGCCGCGCCCGGCGACCTCGGGACGACGGAGGGTTGCCGGCGCGCGATGGAGGCCACACTCGACGGCCTGGGCGGGATCGACGTCCTGGTCAACAACGCCGGGATCAACCGCGACAGCCCCCTGCTCGACATGGCCGAAGAGGACTGGGACGACGTGCTGAACGTCAACCTGAAAGGCCCGATGCTTCTGACCCAACTGGCCGGAAAGGCCATGCTTGGGAACGGCGGAGGACAGATCATCAATATCTCGGCGGTGACCGGGGTACGGGCACGGGCGAACGCCGTCAACTACTGCTGCTCGAAAGCCGGCTTGCTCATGTTGACCAAGTGCGCCGCCATCGAGCTTGGCCCTAAGGTTCGGGTCAACGGGATCGCCCTCGGCTTCGTGCACAGCAAGCTGGCGGAGGAGATCTACAGCGGCGAACAGCTTGCCGACATCGTCGCGGAAACGCCGGCGCGGCGCATGGCCGAACCGCGGGAAGTCGCGGAGCTGGTGCTGTTCCTCGCCTCCCGGAAGTCGGACTTCATCACCGGCCAGACGATCATCCAAGACGGCGGGCGCATCATGCGGTAAGGCGCCGGGCTCAGCCCAACTCGGCCGGGCTCAGCCCAACTCGGCCGGGCTCAGCCCAACTCGAAGGTCGTGATGCCGTAGGTTTTTTCCAGCGGCAATGCCGGCGCGGCGCCGCGGTACATGCGCGCGGTCTCGAAGACCGGCTCCAGGCCATGACGCTCGGCCAGAGCGACCGCCGCCCGGTTGGGCTCCGGCGGATCGAGAAAGACCTTCTCGCCGGGGCACTCCTGAACCAGGCCACGAAACAGGAGATCGGCTCCGGCCTCGTCCTCAGCGAAGAGGGGGCCGATCTTGTGACCCTCCCGGCAAGGCCGGATCACGCCGTACCCGGCGATGTCGCCGTCACGCAGCAAGATCTTGGCGGTGCGCTCAGCTGGTCGCAACCAGCATCCGAGGAACCGCTCGCGCGGGGCCGGAAAGAAGGCCCGATCGTAGTCGATCACCTGCTCGACCTTGACAAGGTTCGCATCGACCAAATGCGCGTCGGCATCCGGTGACCCCATCTGCGCAGGACCGCCATAGCGAATGTTGCGGTGCGCCAAGTCGAAGCCCGACTTGCGATAGTTGTCCTGCTGTGCGACGACGCCATCGAGACCGACGGTTCGCTCGCCGGCATGGATCAGCCCCGCCTCCCAGATCCGCCAACCGAGGCCGCGTCCACGCATCTCGGGAACGACGATGTAAAAGCCGAGAAAGGCGAACTGGTCGTCGTAGCGGACGACCGAGATGGCCGCGACCGGCTCGCCCTCCCACAAACCCACCAGAAAGCCGGCCGGGTCGGTCGGGTAGAAACACTCGGCATCAGCCAGACCGGGGTTCCAGCCTTCTCCCGCGGCCCAGTCGATCACCCGATCGACCTCGGCACGCGTCATCGGCCTAATCGTATAGGGCTCGCTCATGTGTCGGCTTCGCCCCACACCAACAACGGCGCCGGATCAAGCGTCAGGATCTCGCAATTGTCACCCGGTCCCTCGCGGTCGATGACCAGAAAATCGCTCTCTTTCTCCAGCGCCAACAAGGGATGATGCCAAACCCCGGGCGCGTAATTGACCCCCTCCCCCTGGGTCACGGCGAAGGCGCGCAGGTCCGATACCGCCGGAGTGTCACCAGGCGGCGCCACGACCACCAGATAAGGGCGGGGCAACAGGGGCATGAAAGCCTGA
>JBFELD010000223.1:0-4954 GCA_041552375.1 Kiloniellaceae bacterium
GACGCGCGGCCAGACGGGCGATGCGAGAGAAGACGAAGACGATCGGGTAGAACAGCATCGATGCCCAGCGCAGCGGGTAGATGATGATCGGCGTCAGCGCGTCGGCTCTTTGCTGATAGACGCTCTTGGGAACGATCTCGCCGAGGATCAAGAGTATCGGGGTGAGGACGAGGAAGGCATAAATCTCCCCGCTATCGCCGAAGTAGCCGATCATCACCAAGGCACCGATCGTCGTCAGGATGACCGTGGAGATGTTCGTGCCCACCAGTGTCGTGCTGAGGATCACATCAGGGTGCTGCAACAGCTTGAGCGCCACCCCGGCACCGCGGTCACCTTGTTTTTCACGGTGACGAAGCTTGATCTTGTCGGAGCTGATCAGCGCGATTTCGGAGCCCGAGAAGAAGCCCTTGAGCAGCAAGAAGAAGAGCATCAGGACGATGGCTGTAACGAGGCTCATGAGACCATCTCCCTAGCTTCCACGATGTTTGGACGGCTTGACGGGTCGAGCGGCGGGCCCGTCGCCTTCCTTGTGAGGTTCAGGCTTACAAAGGCTGAGCGCGACGACCTGGGCCGCGCGGCTGGGCAGGACTTTGTCTGGCCGCCGCGGCCACCGATCGCTTGCGGCCTTGATGGCACCCGCTGCCTGGTCGCCCGCTTCGACCTCGGTTTTCTCCCGTCGAGTGCCCTCGTCGTCCACAGCCTCGCGATCGGAGCCGGCGTCATCGACCGGAGGCGGCGCGGGAGGCCCCTCGCCGGTCTCTTCCTCGTCCTCCAGCGCGCCTTTCGTGATGCGCACCTTGGCCAAGCGATGGCCGTCCATTTCGAGGACCGTGGCGACAAGACCATCCATGGCCACTCGGTCGCCAACCACGGGAAGGCGATCCAGGTAGCGGAAGACAACACCGCCGATCGTGGTCATGCGCGGATCCTCGACGCCGAAGTTCGTCAGGTCGTTGAAGTCGGTCAGCTTCATGTCGCCCGGGATTTCGTAATCGTTCTCGTCCCGCTCTTGATAGAGTTCCTGACCGGTCACGCCTTCGGAGATCTCGCCGAAGATGAAGCTGATGATGTCACGCATCGTGATCAGGCCCTCGACCCCGCCGAACTCGTTGAGCACGACAGCAGCGCGCACGTTGTTCGCTTGAAAGAAATCGAACATCTCGTCGACGTACTTCGTCGGGGGCACGACGATGGGAGGATGCATGATGTCGTCGAGGGAAAGCTGTGCGGTATCGACCTCGTCCAAGGTAAGTCTGAGAACGTCCTCGGCATGGACGAAGCCGACCAGGGCATCGTGGTGTTCGTGACAGACCGGCACGCGTGGGTGCTTGTATTCTTGAAAGGCCGTGAGGATCTCCGGCACGCTCATGTCGTCCTTGAGGAAGTTGATGCGCGTGCGGGGCGTCATGATCTCGACGATCTCCGTCTCGCCGGCCTCCAGTAGATTGTCGATCAGGACCCGCTCGGTCGCGTCGAGCACACCTTCCTCGGCGACGTCCGCGAGCAGGGTGCGAAACTCGTCGACCTGGAGGATGTTCTCGCGCGCCAGCTCTTTGCCGACGATCCAGGTCGTTATGGTATCCGAGGCCAGGCGCACGATGCGCCGCAAGGGCGTGATAATCCGGATCCAAGCGCTCATGGGCTGGGCGACCAGGCCGGCGCTGATGCGGACCGGGTTGCTCACCGCAATGGTCTTCGGCGTGACCTCTCCCAACAGCAACAATAAGGGGAACATTACCAGGACGTTGATCCAGCCGGCCCGACCCTCGCCATAGAGTTGAACCAGAATGCCGGCAAGGTTGGCGGTCGCCGCGATGTTGACCAACTCGTTTCCACAGAGGATCGAGATGATCAAACGGCGCGGCTGATCCAGGAGCGCGTGCAGCGTCTCCGAGCGCGGATGGCGTTCGCGGCGCAACTTTTGAAGATCGAGCCGCGAGAGCGAGAACAACGCCGTCTCTGAGCCGGAGAAGAAGGCGGATAGCACGAACAGCAGAGCTTGGAGGCACAGCGCGAAGATCATGCCCGGCTCCGACAGACGAGCCGGATCGAACCGGAAGAACGCCTTCAAGACGTCGCCGTAGGAAGTCAGGTGATGAAAAAGCTCTTCCATGGGCGAGCCTCCAAACATGCGCCCCGGGACATCGATGGCACAAAACACCCTCCGCTTGCCGGGCTGGCTTCGCGGTAGGGGTTCAAATCAAAACGTGGCCTTGCTTCGGGGCATGCCCAACAAGAGGATGCCCCGAACATTCCGGCCGCATCCAGACCTTAACATCGAGCGAGAGCCCCGTGGCGAACTCGGGGCGAGAATAGTCGCTCTCCCTTCCGGCGTTCTTGACATGGATCAAAGACGCCGTCACCGGAATGTCGTGATGATTAATCCTATAGCGTTTCATAACTGTTGACGCGGTGGCTCTGCGTAAAGAGGGGACTCCGCGTAAAGAGGTGGTTTGTCCGTCGACGCGGGCGTTGGCCATTCACCGGTGGCCTGCGAGCGCCGCGGGGCGTGGTGTTCGAGGGCTATCCCGGGGCGAGTGTGGGGGGCGCGTGTGATGAGCGATGAAAAGTCCGCGGTCGAAAAGACGGCCGCCATCGAGGAAGGGCCGATCCTCGTGGCATTGGATTTCACAGCCGATTCCGAGGCGGCACTTTTGTGGGCCTGTCATTATGGCGCGTGCACCGGCGCTCCCGTGATCTGTCTGCACGTGGTCCATGATCCGGGCGATGCGCCCGGTTACTACCGTAAGGCCGATGAGGATCTCCTGCGTCCGCTGGAGGACGTTGCCGCTGACATGATGAGTGAGTTTCTGGAAAAGCTTCGCCGCGACCACCCTGAGCAAGAGGCGCTGAAGAGCGCCGAGACAGTTCTGGTCAAGGGCATACCGGCGACCCGAATACTCGAAATTGCGCAATCCAGGGGGGCTCGGATGATCGTGATGGGCAGTCGCGGACGGACCGGGCTGCCGCACTTGTTGCTTGGCTCCAAGGCGCAACGCGTGGTCCAGCTATCGCCGATGCCGGTGACGATCGTAAAGGCGGAAAATCATGGCGCTTGACGCCATCCGGTGGGTGCGATCCCGATCGGCGCCCATTTTGTCGAGCGCCGTGATGCAACACCGCGTCAAACGACGAACCTGCTAGCCCCAATCCCGCACGCGGCGCGTGGCGGGCCAGGGGCGGCGGTCTGCGCGACCCGTCGGCAGGTAAGACCGAACGCACCGCATCGACGAACGGGCGAACTCTTCGCAGGGCTATGGCATGGTTACGAACGGAACTACTCTCCACCACCACCACCGCATGAAAATCATCACGCTCGTCTGTCTCGGGGGGTTCCTCGGGGTCGCGGCCACGCCGGTGCTTGCCGCCGCGGACGAGAGCGGCATCAACTGGTGGAACATGGGCATGCATCTCTTCGGCGGGCTGGCCATTTTCCTGTTCGGCATGGAGCAGATGGCCTCAGCCCTCAAGAAGGTCGCCGGCGATCGCATGAAGACTATTCTTGCCAAGCTGACGACCAACCGTTTCATGGGTGTCCTGACCGGGGCTTTCGTCACCGCGATCATTCAATCTTCGTCGGTAACCACGGTCATGCTGGTGGGTTTCGTTACCGCTGGGTTGATGTCACTCTCGCAAGCCGTCGGGGTCATTTTCGGGGCGAACATCGGCACCACCGTTACCGCTCAGATCGTCGCCTTCAAGGTCACGCACTATGCGCTTTTGCTGGTCGCCGTCGGTTTCGTGCTTATCTTCACGAGCAAGAAGGATCGCACAAAACAATATGGCGCACTGATCATGGGCCTGGGCCTGATCTTTTTCGGCTTGGGGATCATGAGCTCGGCCATGAAGCCCCTGCGGTCGTTCGAGCCCTTCTTGCAGCTCATGCGCGATGTCTCGGCGCCGGCTCTTGGCATTTTGATCGCCGCGGTCTTCACCGGCCTGATCCAGTCGTCTTCGGCCACCACCGGCGTGGTCATCGCCATGGCATCGCAGGGTCTGATTTCTCTGGAGGGTGGGATCGCCCTGATCATGGGTGCCAATATCGGCACCTGTGTGACGGCCGGCCTCGCCGCGATCGGCAAGCCGCGAGAGGCCGTGCGCGTCGCTGTGGCTCACGTGACCTTCAACGTCGCGGGGGTTGCTGTCATGGTGTGGTTCATTCCGGTCCTGGCCGATGTCGTGCGCACGATCTCGCCTGTGGCGGACGATCTCTCGGGCATCGACCGACTTGCCGCGGAAACGCCGCGGCAGATCGCCAACGCTCACACGGTTTTCAACGTTCTTTTCTCGCTTCTCTTCTTGCCGTTGGCCGGTCTGGTCGCCCGATTCTGTGAACGGGTCGTTCCCGACAGGCCGGTCGTTGAGCCGACAGTTATCAAGCCGAAGTACCTGGACGCAGAGCTTCTCTCGACACCGCCGCTCGCCATCGATCGGGCGCGGCGGGAGATCGGCCGCCTCGGCGACCATCTGGAAAATATGGTCGAAGCCAGCTTGCCCGCGGTGCTGAGCGGGGATGAGGCGGAGCTTCAGGCGTTGGCGGACATGGATAGCGACGTCGACATCCTGCACGGTCACATCATCCAGTACCTCGGCCAAATCAGCACCAAAGAGCTTTCGGACGTGCAGACCCGAGAGGTCATGGACCTGCTCCAGGTCACCAACCACCTCGAGCAGATCGGCGATATCCTCGAGACCAACATGGTCAGGATCGGACACCACCGGTTAGAAGAAGAGGTGGTCATCAGCGAGGAGACCAAAGATGTCATCCAACGCTACCATGGCAAGGTATTCGAGGCCCTGCGGTCCGCCGTCAACGCGGTGCGCGAGCACGACACAGAGCTGGCCCTCAGCGTAAAGGACATGAAGAAGAGCGTTGCCGATCTCGCTGAGAATACGGCCCGTCATCAGATCAACCGCTTGGTGGCCAAGGAGCCGAAGCGGCTACAAACCTTCA
>JBFELD010000224.1:0-4926 GCA_041552375.1 Kiloniellaceae bacterium
AGAAGCGGCAGGAAATCTGGCGCCAGCATGGTGTGGTGCCGCGCGGTGTGGAACGGGAGGTGGTCGAGACCCTGCACCGGACCCACATTGGCGATGACCAGGACGCGACGCACATACTGGAACACGCCATCCGGACCGGTCTCTCTGACGGTTGGGCACGATGACACGCCCCGATTCGCGGCGACCGGACTGCAGGCCAAGCTCGATGCCATCATGTTGGCGCCTCTGGAGCTGAGCGACCTCGGCATCTCGGGTGAATTGAGCGGCGACCCGGCCCGATTGGCTGGACACCTAACCATGACCGGCAAGGCCGCGGGTGATCTCGGCGGTGGATATTTCCTGCGCGATGCGGCGTTCGAGGTTCCGGTTGATGTCACCGCCGGGGAGGCCGGCTTGGCCCTGCGCGGCCGCGGCCCCGCCCAGGTGTCCGTCGCCGCTCTCGCCGGCCCTAACGAGCTGACACTTGTCAAGCCTTTGCGCCTGACCTTTGACGACGTCGAGGCCGCGCTCACGGCCGGGACCGACCCACAACTCACTTTCGATGGTCGGCTCGCCGCCGCTCCCGCGGTGGTGCGTGTGCGCCTTGGAGATGAGCGGCAAGAAGTTCGCACCGGCCCGATATCGCTCGAGATCCAGCTTGCCGGACCGGCGGGAGGCAATCCGGATTTGCGTGGCAGTTTCTCCGCCGAGCGGCTGGATCTGCCGGCCCATGAGGCGGCCCTGACGGACATCACCGGCGATTTCCTGGGCTCACCAGCACGACCCGACATGACACTGCGCTACCGCATCGGCGGTATCGAGCATCCGGAAATCGCGCGCCTGTTGCCCCCGCTGCGGCTGGACGGCGCGGCCCGCCTTGCCGCGGAGATCATCACCTTCGAGAGCGAGGTCGCCTGGCCGGGAGATCTTCGCCCACTCGAAGTCACTGGTCGGCTGCGTGCCGACGGTGGGTCGGGATCCTTGTCGGCCAGCCTCGGCCCGCTCGAATTCAGCCCGGGCAGCCTGCAGCCGGACGCCTTGAGCCCTCTGGCCACACCTTTCACGGCCGTGACCGGAACGCTGGCGGCCGATGCTCGCCTCGCCTGGGCCGAGGGGGATCTGGAAAGCAACGGTCTCATCACTCTGGAGAATACCGACTTCGTGATCGAGGACATCGCCGTCGTGGGCGCCAATGCCGAGATCGCGCTCTCCTCCCTCTGGCCCCTGGCGGCACCGCCAGGCCAAGAAATCACCCTCGCCCAGGTCGACCTGGGGCTATTGGCAAGCGAGGCTACCGCCCATTTCTCGCTGCAGCCCGCCGCCGGCCCCATACCGCTGTTGAGACTCGAAGACGGTGGATTCCAGCTGCTCGGGTCCTCGATCAATTTTTCACCGCAAGACTATGATTTTTATGCTGAAAGCCAGAAGGCTGAAATTCGGATCAGCGGCCTCGACCTGACCCGATTATTCGAGCTTCTGGACATCGAAGGCGTGAGCGGCACGGGCCAGCTCAACGGGGCCATACCGGTTAGCATCGGACCGCAGGGCTTCAGCATCGAAAAGGGTCGCCTGGCGGCCGAGAACGGCGTTCTACGCATCGCCTCGCCGACGGCACGGCAGATGCTGTCCGGCAGTGGAGAACAGGTCGATTTGCTGCTCGAAGCGCTGGAGGATTTTCAGTACGAGTTGCTGGAGTTCGGCATCGACAAGACGGCGGCTCAGGACCTGACCGCGCGGCTTTCCATCCTCGGCGCCAATCCCGAAGTGCTCGAGGGCCATCCCTTTCAGCTCAACATCAACCTTTCGAGCAATATCGAAAATGTGATGTCGGCCTTGATCGAAGGTTACATGGTCTCCAACGAGGCATTGCGCCGGGCCTGGAAACTGGCACGGTAAGGTCGGGGATGTCCGGCCCGCGACCTACGTAGCATTGAAAGAGTGTGGACGCTGTGGCATGGAAGTCCTGTCCGGCCGGACTTTATCATTATGCCATACCCACGGGCCGGCCCATATCGGGAGGTATTTTATCGCCCATGTCCCAAGCCCCGTCACCCAAGCTGGCGTCGCTGACGCCGCTGATCGGCCTCTGCCTTCTGCTCGCGGCCTGCGAGCCAACGGTAAGGGTCGAGGCCCCGCAAGAGCCGATCACGATCAACCTGAACATCAAGCTCGATGCCGACGTGCGCCTCAAGCTGGAAGAAGCGGCGCAAGAGGATATCGAGGCCAACCCCGAGATCTTCTAGAGGCGTTACCGGTCATGACCGAAGCCAAATCTCGCCTTGCCGCCACCGACCCGACGGGAGTAGATGCCATGTCAAAGACCCGCCGATCAGCCCTGACCCTAGTCCTGGCCCTCGTCTTCGCCCTGCCGCTTTCCGGCATGGCGGCAGTTCCGGCCGCCTGGGCGCAATCCCTCGACGATCTGCGTGCCGCCGGCAAGGTTGGCGAGCGCTTCGATGGTCTCGCGGTGGCCCTATCGGGCGACGCCAAGTCCGCGGTCAACGAGGTCAACAAGAAGCGTCGCCAAATCTACGAGGATAAGGCGGCATCCCAAGGCGTGAGCGCCGATCAGGTCGGACGCGTCTACGCCCAGCAGATCTTCAAGAAGGCCCCTAAGGGCACGAAGTTTCAAAAAGAGGACGGCAGCTGGATCACCAAGTAAGCGGCGCCGATCATGACCCGAACATCGCCGGCGGGCCGAAATTTCGACCTCGATAGCGCCCTGGACGATGCGATCGCGGTCTATCGTGCCGCCAACCCGCGCTCCCTCGAACGTCATCGCGGCGCCCAGGCGGCGATGCCCGGCGGCAACACCCGCTCGATCCTTCATTACGATCCCTTTCCTCTAGCCGCGGCGCGCGGCGAGGGTTGCCGGATCTGGAGCCTGGACGGGCAAGAGTTCATCGATTTCCTCTGCGAGTACTCGGCCGGCCTCTACGGTCATAGTCATCCAGTGATCCGCGCGGCAGTGGAAGGCGCCCTGGCCGATGGCGTGGTTCTCGGCGCGCCCAACCGCGATGAAGCTGATTTCGCCTCTCAGCTGTGCGTGCGCTTCCCGTCGGTCGAACGTCTGCGCTTCTGCAATTCCGGCTCCGAGGCGACGCTGATGTGTCTGTCGCTGGCCCGTGCGCTCAGCGGGCGGCGGAAAGTGCTGGCATTCCGCGGCGCCTATCACGGCGGGTTCCTGGTTTTCGCCGATGGCCCGGCGGCGCTCAACACGCCTTTCGACTTTCTCATGGCCGATTACAACGACTTGGACGGCACGCGCGCCCTCCTCCGAGAGAGTGGCGACGACATCGCGGCCGTCATCGTCGAACCCATGATGGGCGCCGGCGGATGCCTACCGGCCGACCCGGCCTTTCTCGAAATGCTGCGCGAGGAAAGCCGTGCGGCCGGCGCGCTGCTGATCTTCGATGAGGTCATCACCTCGCGGCTATCGCCTGGTGGACTGCAGGGCCTGACGGGGATCACGCCCGACCTGACGGCACTCGGCAAGTATCTGGGCGGGGGCCTCTCCTTCGGCGCTTTTGGCGGGCCGGTGGCGATCATGGCGCGCTTCGATCCGGCCCGGCCGGATGCGCTGATGCATGCCGGGACTTTCAACAACAACGTGCTGACCATGGCTGCCGGCAAGGCCGGCTTGGACCAGGTTCTCACACCTCAGGCCATCACCGATCTCAACCAACGTGGGGAGCGGCTTCGCGAACGCCTGACGCAGCTGTTCGAAACCCGTGCCGTGGCGATGGCCGTGACCGGCCTCGGCTCGTTGATGACCATCCATTTCCTGCACGAAACACCCAGGCGGCCGACCGACCTCAAAGCCCAGGACCCGCGACTCAAGCGGCTGTTCCATCTCGCCATGCTGGAGCGGGGGATTTACCTTTCTCCACGCGGCATGCTGGCGTTGTCGTTGCCGATGACGGAGATCGAGACCGACGCACTTCTCGCCGCGGTCGACAGCTTCATCGATACCTACGGAGCGCTTGTCTGACAGCCGTCCGGAGCCTCCGGCTGCTTGGTTCCCACGGTCTCCCGGATGCCCGCGCTTTCCCGGATAAACGCCACCACCCGCCGCTCGACCTGAGGAATGTCCATCAGGTCAACGTGGTCGGCTTTTTCGGGAAACAAGGCCTCCTTGGGCTCGTTCGCCGCCGCGAAGAGCTTGCGCCCGAAGCGCTGCGGCACGACCCGGTCGCGACCCCCGTGAAATAAAAGGATCGGCGCATCGACCGCCCCGATCCGCGCCGCGGAGTTCCATTTGTCCCAGATCAGCCACTTGGCGGGCACGTACCAATAGTGAGCCTGCGCGACCTCGGCTATCGAAGACGGTGGTGCTTCCAAAACGAGGGCGCCAACAGGGGTCTTTTCGGCAAGGGCGACGGCCACGCCGGAGCCAAGGGATTCGCCGTAGAGCACCGTCCGCCCGGTCCCCACTCCCGATGCCTCCAGCCAAGAGAGGACCGATCGGCCATCGGCGATCAGCCCCGCCTCGGTAGGCCGCCCGGGGTTGCCGCCATAGCCACGATAGCTGCTCAAGAAAAGCCCGAAGCCGGCCGCCCGCAAGGCAGCAAACTTGCCTACCCTATAGCCGATATGCCCGGCGTTCCCGTGAAAGACCACGACCACCGGTCCACAGCCGTCTTCTGGCGGGGAATACCAATGTAGCAGGTCGATGCCGTCCTCGGTCCGGGTCGAGACCTCCTCGAAGCTTGACGCCCCCCACTCGCTCTGCACCGGGCGCTCGGCAGATCCCAGATAGAGCATGTTTCGCTGAAAGACGAAGAGCGCGATCAGGAGTGCCCCGTAGCAGACCGCGATCAGTCCCAACCAATGCATTATCCGCTTACCCATGCCGATCCCGCGCGCGAAAGCCCGGTGTCATCACGACAGCCTAGCCCAGCCGTATCAGGGCACAAAGGGAAGAGATATTACATATATTTTTTGTGA
>JBFELD010000225.1:0-4862 GCA_041552375.1 Kiloniellaceae bacterium
GATCTGGAGTCGGCCGTGGATGCGGAGGAGGATGACGATGAAGATGTCTCCGAGGAATCGGTGGATGAATTGCTGGCCGCCGATTTCGGGGAGGATCTCGTTGCCTCGGATGATGCCGTTGAAGACGACGGCGAAACCCCGGACCTGCCCGCCACGCCGGTGCCGGCAAACGATTCCAGTGCCGATCGTACACAGGGTTAGTGGAGACGAAGGCCTATGCCCGCCCTGGCATTGGAGCAGGTCAGCCACGCCTATGATGATATCGAGGCGGTAACGGACGTCAGTCTGGAGCTGGTGGCCGGTGAGGTCGTCTGCTTGCTGGGGCCATCCGGGTGCGGCAAGACCACCGTTCTGCGCCTTGCGGCCGGTCTCGAGCGCTTGCAGAAGGGGGCGGTCCGCATGGACGGCCAGGTCATTGCCGGCAACGGTCACGACCTGCCACCCGAGCAGCGCGGGGTCGGATTGGTGTTCCAGGATTTCGCGCTCTTTCCGCACCTCTCGGTGGTCGAGAACGTGGGGTTCGGGTTGCGCAAAGTCTCCGGCCGGGTGGCGCGCGAGACAGCTGCCGCCGCCCTCGCTCAAGTCGGCATGGAGGCCTATGCCGCCAGCTATCCGCACATGCTGTCCGGTGGTCAGCAGCAACGGGTAGCCCTGGCCCGGGCCTTGGCCCCGAAGCCGAAGGTCATGTTGCTCGATGAGCCCTTTTCGGGCTTGGACTTCCGTCTGCGTAATCAGATACGTGACGACACGCTGCATATCCTGAAGGAAAGCGGCGCGGCGACCCTGTTGGTGACCCACGATCCCGAAGAGGCCATGTTCATGGCCGATCGCATCGCGCTGATGGAGGCCGGGCGGATCGTGCAAGTCGGTCGCCCCGTCGACCTCTATTGCGCGCCGATCAACGCTTTCGTGGCCGGATTTTTCGGTGATATCAATAGACTGGAGGGAATCGTTGAGAAAGGATGTGTGCACACGCCCTTCGGGGTGGTGATGGCGCGAGAGTTGGAAGAAGGTGCTTCGGTGGAGGTTCTGATCCGACCCGAAGCGCTGCATCTGGCGCCCCCGCCCGAGGATCCGGCCGCGCAGGCCAGCCTGGCGCGCGTCATGGCATCGCGAATGCTGGGGCGCACGAGCCTGGTGCATCTCATGCCGGTCGGGACGAACGAACACGAACCTCACCTCCACGCCCGCATTCCCGGCCGCTTTCTGCCGCCGGAGGACGAGATCCTGCAAGTTTCACTGGATCGCTCGCAAACCTTTGTATTTCCGCGACGAACGCTCACATAATCGCAGTAGGCAAGGTGTGGTGCGCCGTTGCGTCATGGCGGGCTTTTTGCCATAGTCCAGCGCAAACAACGGCAGACAGCGCCGATTGGAAACAGAGTTGGGAGATCCCGAATGGGGAGCTTTAGCATTTGGCATTGGCTTATCGTCTTGGCGGTGGCGCTCCTGCTGTTTGGCGGTGGCGGGAAGATCAAGAAGATCATGGGCGACATGGGCTCCGGCATCACCGCCTTCAAGAAAGGCCTGAAGGACGGCGACAAGGACGGCAAGAACGCTGCTGATGAGGACCGCAAGGCGATTGACGAAGGCGCCACGGTTGCAGCGCAAGCGGCCGAGGAAAAGGACAAGGCGGCGAACGGGTGAACGATCTCCGGACACGCCACTGATCGGATAGGCCCCCGATGATCGACATCGGTTGGTCCGAAATGGCAGTTGTGGCGCTGGTCGCCCTCCTGATCCTCGGGCCCAAGGAACTGCCAAACGCGATGAGAATGGCTGCGCACTGGGTCCGAAAGGCACGGTCGGTCACGCGCGAGGTGCAGTCCGGCATCAACGATATGATCCGCGAGGCCGAGCTCGAGGATGCGCGCAAGGTGGTGGAGAGCGCCCGGCCCGGTGCTCTCGACAAGACCATCGGAGCGGCCATCGATCCTTCCGGCGGCGTCACTGAATCATTGGGTGAGGTCGAGCGTGAAACCCGCAAGGCGGAATCCGAGGCCAAGTCCGCGGCCAAGGGTGACACGGTGCCCGATACCGGCGAAGCGGCGGCGTCGGAGCCCAAGGCGGCCAGTGACGAGCGCGCAACCCTGGTCCAGCAGCCGACGGTCATCGCGCCGCCGCACTCCCTGGGCCCGACACCGCCGAGCGCGCCCGATACCGCGTCCCAGCCCGAGCCCGATGCGGCGCCCGAATCCGGCGGGGACAAAACGCAAAAGCAGGCTTGAGATCGACGATTAGGCCGGACGGCCCAGTAGTTTTGTGAGGACGAGGTGAGCGACCCGACGGCCGATGAGAAGAAGATGCCTCTGCTGGACCACCTGCTGGAGCTGCGCCAGCGGTTGCTCTACAGCGTGCTCGCCTTGCTTGGCGCCTTCCTCGTAGCGTTTTTCTTTGCCGAGGAGATCTTCCGCTTCCTATCTTTGCCGCTGCAGGGCGCCATGGAGGATCATGGCGTTCCGGCCGAGCGCCAGCGCATGATCTTCACCGGGCTGCTCGAGGTCTTCGTCACCTATATCAAGGTCTCCTTTTTTACCGCGCTGTTCGTGACCTGCCCGGTGTTTCTGACCCAGATCTGGCTTTTCATTGCGCCCGGGCTCTACAAGGACGAGAGGTCGGCCTTCGCCCCCTTTCTGATCGCCAGCCCCATTCTGTTCATGATCGGAGCGACGCTGGTCTACGCGATCATCTTTCCCCTGGCGACTGATTTCCTGCTCGGATTCGAGATGGAGGGGACGCTCGATACCGGTGGATTGCCGATCGAGCTCGAGGCCAAGGTCGATCAGTATCTGACCCTGCTGATGAAGCTCATCTTCGCCTTCGGCCTCTGCTTTCAGCTTCCGGTCCTGATGACGCTCCTGGCCCGGGCCGGGCTCGCGACGTCCGCGGGCATGGCGGCCAAGCGCAAGTATGCGATCTTGGGCGTGTTCATCGTCGCAGCTATCTTCACGCCGCCCGATCCGCTCAGTCAGCTCAGCCTCGCGATCCCGATCATCCTGCTCTACGAGATCTCGATCTACATGGCCAAGCTGATGGAGAAAAAGCGGGCCGTATCCCAGGCCGAGGAAGCCTAAGGCGGAAAATTGCGCCCTTGGCAACCTCTACCCCATAGACAGAGACTTGTACCACGGCCTATAAGGTCCGGCGAACACGGCAGGGAGCCGAATCCCGGCCGAGTCGCGTGACGGGGTACTATGTTCGATCTCAAGTGGATCCGCGATTGTCCAGGTGACTTCGACAAGGCGATGGACCGGCGCGGCATGCCGCCGCAGGCCGATGTCCTTATCGATCTCGATCGCCGTCATCGCGAGGCGCTCGGCCTGCTGCAGGACATGCAGCAGCGCCGCAATGAGGCGTCCAAGGCCATCGGCGCGGCCAAACGCGAAGGGCGCGATGCCGATGCGCTCATGGCCGAGGTGGCTGAGCTCAAGCAATCCATGCCGGCCAAGGAGGAGGAGGCGCGAGGGCTCGCCGCGCAGCTCCACGATATCCTCAGTGGCCTGCCTAACGCGCCGGGACCAGACGTTCCCGACGGCGAGGATGAGAGCGCCAATCTGGAGCTACGCCGTGTCGGCGAACCGCCACGCTTCGATTTCGAACCCAAGCAACACTTCGAGCTGGGCGAGGCCCTGGGCGGGCTCGACTTCGAGATCGCGGGCAAGCTCGCGGGCGCCCGCTTCACGCTCATGCGCGGGGCCTTGGCGCGGCTGCACCGGGCGATCGCGCAGTTCATGCTCGATCTGCACGTCGAAGAGCACGGCTATACCGAGATCAACTGCCCGGTGCTGGTGCGCGACGAGGTGCTGTACGGGACCGCGCAACTGCCCAAGTTGCGGGACGATCTTTTCCGCACCGAGGACGGCCGCTGGCTGATCCCGACGGCCGAGGTGACGCTCACCAACCTGGCGATGGACCGTATCTTCGAGGAAAGCGAGCTGCCGCTCAGGGTCAGCGCCCATTCTCTGTGCTTCCGCTCCGAGGCCGGCGCGGCCGGCAAGGACACGCGCGGCATGCTGCGCCAGCATCAGTTCGAGAAGGTCGAGATGGTGTCGATCACCCACCCGGATCGGAGCGAGGACGAGCACGAGCGCATGACCGCTTGCGCCGAGGAGGTCCTAAAGCGGCTTGGTCTGGCCTATCGTGCCATCGTGCTCTCCACCGGCGATATGGGCTTCGGCGCGCGCAAGACCTACGACCTGGAAGTCTGGCTGCCCGGGCAGGATACCTACCGCGAGATCTCGAGCTGCTCGAACTGCTGGGACTTTCAGGCGCGGCGTATGAAGGCACGCTACCGCCCGGCGGCGGGCAAGGGGACCGCCTTCGTTCATAGCCTGAACGGCTCGGGCGTCGCGGTCGGGCGGGCCCTGATCGCGGTGATGGAGAACTATCAACGGGCGGACGGCAGCATTGCCGTGCCCGACGCTTTGCGCCGCTACATGGGCGGTCTCGAGGTGATAGGAGCCGATGAGTAGCCCTGGTCTCGATTTAGCGCGCGCGCGTGTTCTGGTGACCAACGATGACGGCGTGGCCGCGCCCGGCCTTAAAGTGCTGGAGCGGATCGCGAAAGCCTGTGCCAAGGACGTTTGGGTGGTGGCACCGGATAGCGAGCAGTCCGCCGCCAGCCATTCCCTGACCCTGCGCCGCCCCTTACGCGTCAGGAAATTGGGGCGCCGGCGGTTTTCCGTCGACGGCACGCCGACCGATTGCGTCTTGGTCGCACAGCGTAAGATTCTGGCCGATCGCCCGGCCGATATCGTCCTGTCGGGCGTTAATCAAGGGGCCAACTTGGGAGAGGACGTGTCCTATTCGGGGACCGTGGCGGCGGCGAAGGAGGGGGCCTCCCTCGGCATGCCGGCGGTGGC
>JBFELD010000226.1:0-4850 GCA_041552375.1 Kiloniellaceae bacterium
CCGGCCATGGCGCGCAGCATCAGCGCCGAATCGCGCACCGTGCGGGTCAGCGGACCGGCTTGGTCGAGCGACGACGCGAAGGCGACGATGCCCCAGCGCGAGCAGCGCCCGTAGGTCGGCTTGATGCCGACGGTGCCGGTCAACGCCGCCGGCTGGCGGATCGAGCCGCCGGTGTCGGTGCCCGTCGCACCCAGGGCGCAGCGCGCCGCCACCGCGGCGGCCGAGCCGCCGGAGGAGCCGCCCGGCACCAGCGGGCGGTTGTCGCCGCTAGCGGCCCGCCAGGGGTTCTCGACCCCGCCGTAGTAGCTCGTCATGTTGGAGGAGCCCATGGCGAACTCGTCCAGGTTGGTCTTGCCCAGAAGCACCGCTCCGGCCCGCCAGAGATTGGCCGAAACCGTCGACTCGTAGGGCGGATGGAAGCCGTCGAGGATGTGGGAGCCGGCGGTGGTCAGGATGTCCTCGGTGCAGAAGAGGTCCTTGATCCCGACCGGGATCCCCTCCATGACGCCGAGATCTCCATCGCCACCGTGAGCCCGCCGTTCGTCGGAGGCGGCCGCCATCTCCAACGCCTTTTCCGGTGTCTCGGTGATGAAGGCGTTCAGGGGGCGTGCCGCCTCGACGGCGGCGATGTGCGCCTCGGTCAGCTCGCGCGCGGCGACCTCGCGCTTGTCCAAGAGGTCGCGCGCCTCGGCGATTGTGATCTCGGTCAGCGAAGTCATGGGCCGGCTACTCCACGACCTTGGGCACGGCGAAGAAGCTGCCGGCGGCCTCGGGCGCGTTGGCCACGACCTTCTCGGTGATGCCACCGTCGCTGACGACATCCTCGCGCAGCGCCGGGACCATCTCGACGACCGAGGTCATCGGCTCCACGCCATCGGTGTCCAGCTCGTTCAACTGCTCGATCCAGCCGAGAATGTTGTTGAGCTCGCCCGCCAGGTGGTCGAGCTGGTCCTCCGGCACGCGAATGCGCGCCAGTTTCGCAATCTGCTTTACGGTGTTGCGGTCGACCGACATCGCGCCGCCAGGCCTCTCGAATTAGGGTGTGGGAACGCCTGCAAAACGAGGCGCGGCGGACCCTAGACCAAAGTCCCGCCGACCGCAAGGCAAGCGCGTGACCGATGCAGGAATTCCTAGCCAAGCGGCCTGGCCTGTGGTTCATCCCGGAGAGCCGACGAAAGGAGAGAAAAACGCCCATGCCGGTCGTCGCGATCAGCGATCTGCGTGCCGCCCTGCCGGCGGGCACGCGTCTGCTTGGCATCGATCAGGGCGAGAAGACCCTGGGGCTCGCCATCTCCGACAGCGCGCTCACCGTGGCCTCACCGCTGGAGACCCTGACGCGCGGCAAGCTCAGCGCGGACGCGGGTGCGCTGGCGCGACTCTGCGAAGAGCGCAACGTCGGCGGGCTCGTCATCGGCCTGCCGATCAACATGGACGGCAGCGAGGGCCCGCGCTGCCAGTCGGTGCGCCAGTTCGCCCAAAACCTGATCGAGATCGCCGGCTTTACGCTGCCCATCGCCTTCTGGGACGAGCGCCTCTCGACCGCGGCGGTCGAGCGCCTGCTGGTCGCGGAAGCGGACATGAGCCGCAAGCGCCGCGCCGCGGTGGTCGACAAGATGGCCGCCGCCTATATCCTGCAAGGCGCGCTCGACGCCCTTGCCTGCAATTAGAGCAGCGGGTGGCTGGGGCCGAGGGAACCGGCGAAGAGCACCGCCCCCATGAGGGCGATCAAAAGGCCCCCGGTCATGGCCGCCAGGTGGCCGGCGACCATGGCGCTGTGTCCGTCGAGGCGGGCCAGGCTCGCGGAAAAGCGCCGCATTGTGACCGCCACGCCGGCCAGGAACGAGACCGTGATCGCGGTGCCGATCGACATCGCCAGCACCGCCGCCAGCCCGGCCACGTGAAGGGCCAGGATCTGGGCGATCAACAAAACCAGCACCGCGCCGCTGCAGGGACGAATGCCGATCGAGACGATGACCGAGAGCGCGCCGCGCAGACCCGAGGCGGTGCGCAGTTGCTCGGCGCTGGGGCCGTGGTTGTGGCCGCAGGCCGGCGCGTCGCTCAGGCTCTCCTCCACGCCCACCGGCCGCCGCCAGGTCCGCGCGAGCGACCACAGGGACCGTAAGAGCAGGCCCAGCCCGACCAGGGCGATGAGGGCGAAGCTGACGCTCTCCAGCGTGCCGACGGCGTTTCGCGCATCGCGCTGCGTCCAATCGATCAGCGCAACCGCGCCATAGACCAGCGCGATGGCGGTGACACCCTGCAGGAGCGAACCTCCCCAGGAGAGCGCCAACCCCTTCCGCAGGTCGCTGCGCTGGGTTAGGAGATAGGTCGAGATCACCGCCTTGCCGTGCCCCGGTCCCAGAGCATGAAAGACCCCGTAGAAGAAGCTGAGCGCGATCAGCGACCAGGCCGCGGCCAGCGAGCGTTCCTGACGCAGCACCTTGATGGCGTCGGCCAGCTCGCGCTGGATCTCGCGCTGCTTGACCCGGACGTAGGCGACAGCGCGATCCCAGGGCCCGAGCTGAGGCGCCGCGACCGCGGCCTCCTGAGCGGTCTCGCCACTCTGGGCCAGCGCCGGCTGTGGCGTGGAGATCACGGTGAGAAGCAAGAAAAACAAAGAGCCGAGCCCGATTGCGACACGGCCCCAAGGCCGAGAGGGCTGTGCGCGCGACATCATTGGCAGCGCAGGTGGACCTGCTCGGCGAAGAAGGCGCCCAAGCCGTCGCCACCCGTTTCGGCCTGATCGAGCGAGGCGGCGAAGCTCACCATCTCCGGGTTGGGATTGGGCTCTTCCAGCACTAGCGCGCAGTCGGAGGGCAGCGGCCCCTCGGCGCCGAAGGACTGCGGGTCGACATGGAAGATCTCGATGTAATAGGTCGGATCGTAGACGGCGTAGGAAAAGCTCTGCGCCGTCGGATCCACCGGCTCGGCCAGGGGCACGACGAACTCCATGACCAGGCGGTCGCCCTCCAGATAGGAGTCGTAGTCGACGACGGGTCCATAGTCCGGCTGCTCGCCATCCACCTTGGCGTAGGTGAAGTAGGAATAGTCGGCGAGGTTCTTCAAGTTCTCCTCGGCCAGGCCGCGCACCAACTCGGGCTCCGGGTTGCCGTCGCCGTCCGGGTCGATCGCCTCCAAGGTGAAGAGGGTATAGAACTCGTCGAAGATCCAGTGGACCCGAACGCCCGTGACCTTGGCGTCCTCATCGAGCACCACCGCCGAGCGCAGGTCGATCCAGGCGTGGGGATGGGCCTCGCTACGGGTCTCGATGCCAAGCAGAACCGCCAGAACGGCGACCAGTGCGCCTATCGGCTTCACCCATCGCGCCATGATCGTTCCCAAGCTCATCGGTATCCTCGACCCAAGCGTCATCTTCGTTAAGCAATGGTCAACAATTCGATAACGTCGCGCCGCCTACCTAGCCGCTTCGGCCGCGGCTGTCCAGGCCAGGCGGCGTTGTCCCTCACGCGGACGTGTCCGGCCGGGCGGGGCGGTGCCTTGGATCACCAGCCCCGCCTGGGCTAGGCTCTTGGAAAGATAAGACAAGGGAGGTGGCGATGCGCTGGATTCGCTTTGCCCATGTGGGCGCTGAAGGCTTTGGAGTCCTGGAAGGCGACACGGTGATGGTCTTCCACGGCGATATGTTCGCGGGCTGCGAGCCCTCGGGCGCGACCCTGGCTCTTGACGAGGTGGCGCTGCTGACCCCCTGTCAGCCATCCAAGATGGTCTGTTTGTGGAACAATTTCCACGCGCTGGCCGCCAAGCTGGAGCTAGCCGAGCCGGCCGAGCCCCTCTTCTTCCTGAAGGCGCCCAACGCCTTCCTCGCTCATGGCGGGACCATCCGGCGGCCCAAGTCCTACGGCGGCCCGGTGGTCTACGAGGGAGAGCTCGGCATCGTTATCGGCAAGACCTGCGCCGAGATCTCCGAGGGCGAGGCGGCCGATCACATCTTCGGCTATACCTGCGTCAACGACGTCACGGCGGCCAAGATCATCCCCAAGGACCCCGCCTTCGCGCAGTGGGCGCGGGCCAAGAGCTTCGATACCTTCGGTGTCTTCGGCCCGGCCATCCAGACCGATATGGAGCCCATCGCGGTCTCGGTGCGCACGGTCCTGAACGGCACGGAGCGGCAGAACTATCCCGTCGCCGACATGATCTTCCCGCCGCACCGCCTGGTCAGCCTGCTCTCACACGACATGACGCTGATGCCCGGTGACCTCATCGCCTGCGGCACCTCGATCGGCGTCGGCTCGATGAAGGAGCCCACCAACCGCGTCGAGGTCACCATCGAGGGCATCGGCACCCTCTCGAACGAGTTCTTGCAGTAAGACGCTCTCCCCCTCACACCCCCTCGGGCAGGTGGGTCGGCAGGGCCTCGCGCAGGGGGCGGATGTAGTCCAGCTCGATGCCGCAGCAGCCGCCGATGATCTGCACGCCCTTGGCCACACAGCCCTGGCCCCAGGCGACGAACTCATCGGGCGTCACCGGCGTTTCGATGTTGTGGTCCTTGATGCGCTGGACGTAGTCGGGCCGGTCGGCCTCGGGATAGACGGCGACCGGGCCCTGCCAGGCCTCCTTGATCAGCGGCAGGACGGCGTCCGTCGCTTCGATGGTCGAGTGAAAGACCGTCATCACCTCGCCGTTCAGGGCGGCGATCTCGCTCAGCCGGTCGCCCACCGGCTCGTCACTCAAGTAGCCGACCAGGGGGGCGGCGCCCTCGGCATCGACGCGGCAGCGCAGCCCCATCCAGACCGGAAGACCCGTGGAGGCACAGGCCTCGATCACCCACTTGCGCTGGGTGGTGCTACCGGTCGCCTCGGCAACGAAGAAGTCGACCCCCGCCTCGGCCA
>JBFELD010000227.1:0-4836 GCA_041552375.1 Kiloniellaceae bacterium
AGGCGCCAGACCTCGATCGGCGCGTCGAAGCCTTTTGCTTGGATTTCCCCCACGGAATGACAGTCGGCCAACGGCGCCACCTCTTTGTGGACCGCCTGGGTGATCAGCGTCTCGCCGGCTCCGGCCTTATCCTGAAGCCGTGATGCCAGGTTCACCGACGAGCCGGTAACCGTATATTCCCTGTGAGCGTCGCTTCCGGTGCCACTTGCTAGGACCTGTCCACTGGCAATGCCGATGTGGGTTTGAAGGGGCCTGCCAACCTCGCTGCTCAGACCCGGCATCGCCGAGTGAATTTCAAAGGCGGTACGGACCGCCCGTTCGGGATCGTTATCGTGAGCCACCGGTGCGCCGAACACAGCCATTACCGAGTCGCCGATGTGCTTATCCACGCGTCCGCCAAATCCCTCGATGATGGAATCCAGCAGGCCAAAATATCTGTTGAGCAGGGTATGGACTTCTTCCGCGTCCAACTCGCTGGAAAGCTTCGTGAAGCCCGAAAGGTCGGCGAACAAGACGGTGACCTGTCGCCGTTCGCCGCCGGGTTCGACCTCGGGCCCCGAGCGATGACGGCTTTCCGTCGCCGAACCGTCCGGGTCGCGCGGCAGCGCGGCAATGGCTTTGAGCAGCTTTTTTCGATGTCCGAGCAAAACCCCCATCGCGGCAAGATCCTGGTCGTCGAGTTCCGGGAGCACCTCCGCGTCGATGGCGTTTTCCTGGAACACCTCGGCGTAGCGCTCGAGGCCCAGCTCACCAAGCCATTGTTCGATCTTCATCTCAGTCTCACGCACGGCATTCCATGAGTCGACGGAATACGATCGCCATGGGGCCAATGTTTGTGGCCCCGCGCCGATCGGCATATGGTGAGTAACATGTTTCCAGTCTATGGTTGTGAAGGCAATGGCAATAAGTCAAAACCTCGGCGTCTGAGTGGTGTTCTCTCATGACCATGGTTGTCTTGTGCTCTTGGAACGATCGATTATTTATGGAAGATGGGGCGCGAAAGCGTAACCGTCTCTGGGACACATTGGGGATGAGGGCAGGCACGGATATTGATCCTCAACCAGAAATCACAAGAATGCGCGAGCGTCGCAGAGCAAAAAGAGATATGGTTCGTTCCGCGTTCGTCCCCAAGGGAGAGGGTATCGAAATGCCAACCATCGCAGGGATTTTTTGCCGGATATGCGGTTCCGGCGGAAAGGTTGACGCGCCGCAAGGCGAGTCGGCGAGGACCAGCCCGGCGGAATTGGGCCGTTCCGATGACCTCACAGAGATTCGCGGCATCGGTATTACGATGCAAAACAATCTCCACAGGGCCGGAATCAAGACGTTTGCCGCTCTCGCCGCGGCCACGCCAGAGCAGATCAGAGATGTTCTCGGCGCCCGTGCCAAAGGCGCGCAGGTCGAGGAGTGGATTTCACAAGCCGCCACCTTGTGTAAGACTTCTTGATTTTTTAGGTGCCCGCGTCCCTAAGAATCGCCCTGTCTACTCCATAGTGCCCGGCCTGCGAGACGGCCAAGGCTACTCGGGGTTCGTCTTCGTCGGCATAAGCTGCCAGGTTCCGTCAGGTTGAAGGCAGGCCATGCCGAATGCCTCCAGCGCCTGTTCACCGACCAGGATTTCTTGCTGCACGGATAGGCAGTCACCGGGCTCGCCTGTCGTATCGGCGGGGGGCAGTTGGGCCAGACTGCGGCTCTCGCTCAGAGCGCCGCCATCGTCGATGTGAATGAGTTTGGCCTGGAAGGAGCCGCGATCATCTCGCCCCGCCCCGCCGTCGTTGACGGGTTGAGTCTCGCCACTATTGACCTGGGTGACGATCACGTCGCGGCCGCGGCCCCAATAGTAGCCGGGATAAATCACGACGTGTTTGGAACGGAACTTGCCGTGGCGCCGCTTTATGTGGCCTTGCGCGTGACCGTGCTTGCGCGCCCGGCGGGGCCGTTCGAAGGCGGAGCTCTTGAACCGCGAGCTTTTGAAATGCCGGGCCGATCTATTGGGAGCGAATTGCTTGTGCATTCTGCTCTTGTGATACCCTCGGAAATTGTGAAACGACCGGTGCAGGCCCGAAGCATGACCGAAACTGTGCGCGCCACGCGAATGGCTGCCGAAGCTCTTTCCGCCCGCTGCCGCGAATGTCGGCGCGATCAGGATCAGGGCGCAGGACAAAATGATCGTCCCTATGGCTCTCATCACGGCCCCCTGTTTTGCCGATCGAATTCCCACTTATGGTAGCAGGTTGCCCGGGCCCTGAATAGGGGGTGGCCACGGCGAGGTCCATATCAGAAACTGGCCGCGCCATGTCGAGGACCAAGAGACTGTTGGTGATCGCCCACGCGCCGTCGCCCAACACGCGGCTGCTGCTGCGCGCCGTAATGAGAGGAGCGCGCTTGCCCGATATCGAGGGCGTGGAGGTTGCCTATCGTCCGCCTTTGCTCGCCGCGCCCGGCGATGTGTTGGCGGCCGACGCGGTCATCCTCGGCACCACGGAAAACCTTGGTTACATGAGTGGTGCCCTCAAGGATTTCTTCGATCGCAGTTATTATCCTTGCCTCGATTGCACGGACGGCCTGCCCTTCGTGTATTACATTCGTGCCGGGCATGACGGCACGGGAACGCGGCGCGCCATCGAGGCCATTACCACGGGTCTGCGCTGGCGAGTGGTGCAGGACCCCTTGATCTGCCGCGGCACGTTCCAAGAGACCTTCGTTCAGAGCTGTGAAGAGCTGGGCACGCTGATGGCCGCGGGCTTGGAGGCCGGCATCTTCTGATCTTGGCCTTCCGGTTAGCGCTCCGCCGCCTCCGGCCCGTCACCGCCCCAGCGGGTCGCGGCGTAGTCGATGATCAGTCCGATGATGGCGCCTTCGAGGGTGAACCAGAAGGGCGAGCTCAGCAGGCCACCTTCGCCGAATGTCGAGACCATCACGGCCTGCATCGCGTCGTAGGCAAAAAAGGTCAGCATGAAGTTCATCCACGCGCCCAGGAAGATGCCGCGGAGCATCCAGGGCAGGGGGATCTCGATCACCGGGCTGCGCGTCATCACGCCGAATAGGGCGATGATGGCGCCGAGTGTCGTGTACCAGAACAGAATGCCCCAACGGAGCAGCCAGCCGGCCTGTGGGTCGAACAGGGGCAGCAGAAGAAAGCCTGCAAGTCCAAAGGCGAAACCGAGGGACTTGCCGATAATAATTCGCCTGGTCAATGAAGGTCGTGTCGCCATCTCGTCCCTCCTGAGTACTCACGGCGTCAAAGCACGGTCAGCCCGCGCGGATAATCGGTCAGGAACTCGTAACCGCTCTCGGTCACCGCGATCGAGTCGCCGATGCGCGCGCCATAGCGGCCCTCGACCCCCAGTCCGCCGTCGACGGCGAAGGTCATGCCGGCCTCGAGCAAGGTCTTGTCGCCCCATTTCATTTCCGGCTGCTCGAGAAAGGAGTAGCCGATCGCCCGACCGGTACGATAGGCGGGACCATGGCCGGCCGCACGGTAGACCTCCTCGGCGGCCGCATGGACTTCCTCCGCAGGCACGCCGGGCCGGATGGCGGCGAGTGCTGCGGCCTGTGCGGCGACCACCGTCTCGTGGGCACGCGCCTGCTCGTCGTCGACGCTTCCGACCCAGAACTCGCGGTCGAAGTCCATCTTCAGGTGTTTGAAGTTGGCGATGCCGCAAAAGCAGAAATAGACCGGATCGCCCCTCTTCAGCCGGCGTGTGGAGGAACGGCGGTGGACCATCGATGTGTGATGGCCCGATTGCATGATTTGTAGATTGTAGATGGTCGGCGAGACGAAAAGGTCGGCACCGTTGTCGGCCAGGAACTCCGCGGCCTTTCGGGTCCCCCCAGCGATCACCGCCAGGGCCAGCTCGTACTCCGGCACGCCTTCGCCGATAGTCGCGCGGCCGGCCTCCACCATAGCGACGGCGACTTTGCCGGCTTGGCGCATGATGGTGAGTTCCTCCGGCGTCTTGACGACTCGCAAGGCCCCCACCATCCGGGTCAGGTCAACGACTTTCGCGCCCTCGGCCGCCTGTTCGATGCCACGGGCGATGGCGGGATGGGTCTTGTCGATTTCATAGCCGATGCTGCGCGCCCGGCAGCCGGCGATGACTTGCCGCAAGGGCTCGCGCCATTCGTCGTCGCGCCCGTCGTCCCAGCCGCGGATGTCGGCCAGGTCACACATCGCGCGCGCCATCTCCGATTCCTGGCGCGGTGTGATCAAGATCGGGGCTGCGCCGCGCTGGACCACCAGCATCGTCGCGCGGCCGAAGTCCATCGCCAGGTAATTCGCATAGCCGGAGAAGTAGACGACGCTATCGGTATCGGAAAAGACGGCGAGGTCGACGCCATCTTCCGCCATCCGTTCATGCAAGCGTTTGACGCGGTCATCGTGCATATCGCTCATCGCGTCTTGCACTCCTTGTTCTGGTGATACGGCGCCGGGCTTGGCGCCATCCCCTTTGTATAGCTTCTGTGCCCCGATGAGGCCAAAGCCTTTGCGGCGGACGTTGATGCGACCTTTGACGGATTACTCGCCGCAGCAGATCGTGGGATCAGCCCCGGTTCGCGCCGCTTGTATGGGCGGGCAGGGGACCGTTCCGTATGAGCAGAATACGCAGCAGTCGCCTTTGGCGGGCCTCAGGACGACACCGCAGCCCCTGCAGTCGTAGAAGTACCAGCAGGAGTCGGTCGGCATTGTCTCGACTTGTCGATGTCCGCATGCGGGGCAGGTAACGGCAGATCGGAGCTCAATCATGATGACGCCTGTCTTTTCCAAAGCGCATAGCCGGTGAGGCCGAGAAAGAAAAACAGTGTCGGAAACAAGATGTAGTCCAGCCATCCGCC
>JBFELD010000228.1:0-4826 GCA_041552375.1 Kiloniellaceae bacterium
CAGCGCCGCGAAGAGCGCCGCCATGTGAGGTCCGCAGCAGTAGACCCGGTCGGCCGCGGCCGCCAGATCGGTAGCGAGGCCCGCATGTAGGTCCTCGGCGGTGTCGCCTAGTTCCAACATGTCGCCAAGCACGGCAATGCGACGACCCTTCCCTTCAGGCCGGCTTTGGGCCAGCACGTCGAAAGCGGCACGCATCGAGGCGGGATTGGCGTTGTAGCTATCGTCGATGAGCAGGAACCGGCCATCGTACCCGTCGACCCAATGCCGCGCCCCGCGACCCTTGAGAGGTGTCAACGTCTCCAGGACCGTGGCCGCTTCGTGGGCGTCGCCGCCGAGGAGGGCACAGGCCGCCAGAACCGCCAGTGAGTTCAAGGCTAAGTGCCGGCCATGTGCGGCCAGGCGGTAGGAGAGCGGTTGGCCGAAGACGATCGCCTCGACCCGGCTACCCTCGGCCTCGGGCGTGAAGGAGACGAGCCGAACCTCCGCTTCGCCGTGGGCGCCGAAACCGATGATCGTTTCGACACCGGCCTCCAAGGCTTTGGCGCGGAGGTGATGGAAGAGCGGGTGCTCGCGATTGAGCACCGCCTGCCCACCCGGCTCCAAGGCTTGGAAGATCTCGGCCTTGGCGTCGGCGATCTCCATGATCGATTTGAAGTTGCCGATATGGGCGACCTCGACATTGGTGACGACCGCGACATGCGGGCGAACCAGTCGCGCCAGCTCCAAGATCTCACCCGGATTATTCATGCCGAGCTCGAAAACGCCGTAGGAGATCTTTGGGCGCATGCGCGCCAGACTGAGAGGGACCCCCCAATGGTTGTTGAGGCTGCCGACATTGGCGGCGGTCTCGGCTTGCGCGGCTAGGCAATGACGCAAGGCTTCCTTGGTGCTGGTCTTGCCCGCGCTGCCGGTGATCGCGGCGATCTTGGCCTGGCCGCGCGCGCGTGCCGCCGCCCCCAAGCGCCACAGCGCGCCCAAGGTGTCGTCGACCAGAAGATGCGGTTGTTCGGCAATCCGTCCGATCGGCGCGCGCTGCACCAGGCTCGCCGCCGCGCCATTCTCGTAGGCGGCTTCGAGGAAATCGTGGCCATCGAAGTTCGGTCCTTGGAGGGCGACGAAGAGATCGCCCGGCTGCAGCGTCCGGCTATCAATCGAGACACCGGTGGCGGACCAGTCCCCACTGGTCCGCCCACCGGTCGCCGCTTGCGCATCTGCTGCCGTCCAAAGTACCCTCTCGGTCATGGCGCGGCTCCCCCCGGATGCGCCATGTCGGTCAGAGAGGCAGCGGCGCGAGCGACGTCGCGGTCATCGAAGGGCAGGACATGTGGTCCCACGATCTGGCCAGTCTCGTGGCCCTTGCCCGCGATTACCAAAACATCGCCCGGTCTCAAGGCAGCCACCGCCTCGGCGATGGCTTCCCCCCGATCTCCGATTTCCTTGGCTCCCGGCGCGCCGGAGAGAATCCCCTGGCGAATTGCGGCCGGGTCCTCGCTGCGTGGGTTGTCGTCCGTGACGATGACCCGGTCGGCCAAGGTCGTGGCGATCTCGCCCATTTGCGGGCGTTTGCCGCGATCGCGGTCGCCGCCGCAGCCGAAGATCACCCAAAGCTCACCTTCGACGTGCTGTCGGACCGATGTCAGCACGGTCTTCAGCGCACCGGGCTTGTGTGAGTAGTCGACGTAGATCGCGCCGCCGTTCGGACTGGCACCGACGTATTCCATGCGCCCGGGAACGCCGTCGAGGCGTGGCAGATCCTCGATCGCGCGGGCCAGGTCGCCGTCGCAGACGCTCACCAGGGCAAGGGCGCCCAGCACATTCTCGGCCTGGAATGAGCCGACGAGGGATAACGTGGTCTCATGGGCCTCGCCGCGCGTCTCGAAATGCAAGGTCTGGCCATGTGCCGTCGGGTGCTGCCCCAGCAGTTGAAAGTCCCGGCCCTGCCTGCCGAAAGTGAGGGTCTTGATGTCGCGCTCGACACAGGTCTCCAGCAGTGCCCCGCTCTCGGGCGCGTCGGCGTTCAGGATGGCGGTGCCGTCGGGTCTCAGAAGTTCCGCGAACAGACGGGTCTTGGCGGCGAGATAGCTCGCCATGTTGTCGTGATAGTCCAGGTGGTCCTGACTGAGGTTGGTGAACAGCGCCGCCTTGGGGGTGATACCGTCGAGGCGGAACTGGTCGAGGCCGTGGCTGGAGGCCTCGAGCACCAGGTGATCGATCCCGTCGCCGGCCAGCGCCGCAAGGCAGGCATGCAGCTCGACCGGGTCGGGCGTGGTCAGGCTCTTCGGCGCCCCCTGACGGGCGGGCACCAGGCCCAAGGTCCCCAGGCTGGCGGCTTTCAAATCCTGAAGAAGCCAGAGCTGCCGGCAGAAATCGGCGACCGAGGTTTTGCCGCTGGTTCCTGTCACGGCGGCGATGGTGGCGGGTTGCGCGCCGTAGAACCGGGCCGCCATACGCGCCAGTGCCCGCCGTGGGTTGCGGTCGGTGACGAGCGCGACGCTGTCAGCCGCGTCCTCGGACAGGCGCGTTCCCTCCGGCGCTAGGATCGCGCTCGCACCCTTGGCCACGGCCTCGGCGATGAAACGCCGTCCGTCCGTGTGGCTGCCGGGCAATGCGGCGAAAAGACAACCCGGCTGTACCCGCCGACTGTCCGCGGTCAAACCCATCACCTCGATACCGTTCCCATCTGTCGGCGTTTGCATAACGCGTTGCGGTGCCTCCAGAAGCTCAGTTAGACGCAAGGCGCTTGCCCTTCGTCCTCGCCTTTACCTGCAACAACATCTCGTTCTCGAGTTCCATTTCGAAGTCGTCGAAGTTCGGCTCCAGTCCCACCATGGGACCGATCCGTTCGACGACCTTTCGCACGACCGGTGCCGCGACCCAGCCGCCGGTTGCGTAGCCGTAGGTCTTCTTTGTGCCTTTCGGCTCGTCGAGCATTGCGAAAACCACGTAGCGAGGGCGATCCATGGGGAAGGCGCCGACGAAGGACGCGATGCGCGCGTTGCGGTCGTAACCCCGTCCGCGCTGCTTGTCCGCGGTGCCGGTCTTGCCGCCGACCAGATAGCCCTCGGCATCGGCGTTGCGCCCGGTGCCGTGGGTGACCACCAGGCGCATCAGGCGGCGCATGGTCTCGGAGGTGGCGGGTTTGAGCACTTGGCGGCCCTGTGCGAGGTCACCGGTCTCGCGCCGGAGCAGCGTGGAAGGCACGAGGCGTCCGTCGTTGATCACGGCCGATACGGCGCTGGCGAGCTGGACGGCGTTGACCGCCATGCCATGGCCGTACGAGATGGTCATGGTGTTGATTTCGCGCCAGGGCGAGGGGAGAAGGGGCTCGCCGACCTCGTCCAGCTCGACGCTCGCGCGGCTGAGAAGCCCGAGGCTGGAGAGGAAGTCCCTTTGAACCTCGGTGCCTGCCGCCATCGCCATGTGCACGGTGCCGATGTTGCTGGAATAGATGAAGATCTCGGGGATCGAAAGCCAGCGTTTCTTAGGCTTGAAGTCGCGAATGACAAAGCGTGAAACCCGGATCGGCTCACTGGTGTCATAGCCGTCGTGCAATGTCAGGAGCCCTCGATCAAGGACCATCGCAGTGGTGAAGACCTTGAATACCGAGCCCATCTCGTAGGTGCCCAGGGTGGCGCGGTTGAAGCGCGCGTCGCGCGAGGCTTTGCCGGGGCGGTGGGGGTCGAAGCTGGGCAGGGAGGCCATGGCGAGTATCTCGCCGTTATCGGCATCCAAGACCAGGCCGGCCGCGCCGATCGCCCGGAACTCGCGCATGGCATCGGCCAGTTCCTCGAAGAGGATATGCTGCATACGGATGTCGAGGCTGAGATAGAGCGGATCGGCGGAGCCCCGGAGCGCTTCGTCGAGAGAGAGCTCGATACCCGACAGGCCGTCGTTGTCGACACCGGCGAAGCCCACGACATGTGCGGCCAGTTGTCCTTGCGGATAAGAGCGGCGCTGCTCTTCTTGAAAGTAAAGACCCGGAATGCCGAGCCGGTTGACCTGGTATTGATCGCGCGGCGACAGGTCGCGTTTCAGCCAGACAAAGTGCTTGTCGGAGGACAGGCGCTCTTCGATCTCGGCGCGCGAGAGGTTGCTCAAGACGTCACCCAATTGGCGCGCGGCCTCCCCAGGATCGGGGACATGATTGGGATTGGCGTAAAGGGAGACCGTCGGCAGCGTCGTCGCCAGCACGATACCGTTGCGGTCGAGAATGTCGGCGCGTCCGGTCTGCAGTTGGCTGGGGCCGGTCTCGCGGGCGAGATGGCTCTCGCCGCCGTCGCGGCTCAAGGTCAGCTCACCCATTCGCACGCCGACCACGGAAAAGGCGAGCGCGAAGATTATGCCGGTGAGCACGAGACGGTTGCGCCCGGTCTCCAGCACTTGCTTTTGTGCTCCTTCGACACGCAACAGCTCGTCCGGCGCCACGTGCCGATCCAGGCCGGGCCAATGCGCGTCGTGCGACCTTCTCTGTCGAAACGGTCGGATCATGGCGCCGGGTCCCCACTCTGATCGCCGCTATCGAATGACAGCTTGGCAAGCGGGCGCGCCGGCAAGTCTTCAATTTGAACGATCCGCTCGGCGGGCAGGGGCGCCAGATCGAGATGGCGTCGGGCCAGTTCGGCCAGTCGGTCCGGCCGGTTGATGTAGCTCCACTCCGCCGCCATGACATGGATGGCGCGCTGCTCCTTCAGGATCTGGCGCTCGACCTGCTGGAGCTCTTCTTCAAGGTGGGCGACGTCGTCGGCTACATAGAAGACGAAACCGACCGACAGGCAGCCGGTAACCAGCCAAGCGAGAAGGACGATGCGGTTCATGGCCGGGGGCCC
>JBFELD010000229.1:0-4820 GCA_041552375.1 Kiloniellaceae bacterium
ACAACGAGTGTGCCATCCGGTTTCACTTTAAGAGAGTTGATGTCCACGATGAAACGGCCGTTCGGCAACTCGAAACTCATCGAGCCCCCACGGCTTCGGACAAGCTCATCAACGATCGTGAGGTTTTTGATTTCCACGGACATAACGAGCCTCCCTTCGATTGGTCGTTTTCCGCCAGCATTCTTGCGATTATTTCTGGCGACTATATTTGTTAATTTTCTCTTATTAGTTGTATATTGTCAACCAAAAACAATCCCAGTTATGAGGGCTGGCAAAAAGCCAGGGCGAAGATAGCTCGAGATTGTTCTACGCGGTGTACCCCTATCCGCGCGATGAGGGCCGGCCAGCCGGTCCCTAGCCGTCGACGGGCTCCAGGCCGCACCACTCGGCGACGAACAGCGCGATGGCCCCGGTGATCCGCTTTGCCGAAGCCAGGCTGACGCGTTCGTCGAAGGCGTGGATGTCTTTGGAAATCGGTCCGTAGACGAGGCAGGGCGTATCGTCATAGAGCACGAAGACCCGGGCATCGAGATAGCCCGGCGTCATGAAGCTCTCGAGGGTCTTGCCGCTGCTCGTCATATGGGCGCGCACGAGTGTTTTCTCCGCGTCGCCTCCCTCCTCCAGCACATAGCCTTCGGCGAAGAAGCCATTGTACTCGACGTCCGGCGGATTATTGGCGAGGAAGGGATGTGTTCGAGAGGCGGCACGCAAGCAGGCCTCGATCTCGGCCGCGGCCTCGCGCGGATCGGTGCCGGGATAGATCGCCGCGCGCACATCCAGGCTACACCATGCCGGAACCGACGAGGCCCAGTCGCCGCCGGCGATCTTGCCGACGTTGATGTTGATCGGGTGCTCCGCATCCTCGAAGTGCGGGTGATCGGCCGCGCGCGCGTTCCAAGCGGCTTCCAGCTCCTGAAGCGCCTTGATCAGGTCATAGGCCGCCAGTATGGCGTTGGCGCCGCTGCCGGCCTCGCGAACATGAACGGGGCGGCCCTTGATGTGGACGCGAAACCAGATGACGCCCGTGTTGGCCCGGACCAGCTTTTCGTCCTCGGGCTCCGGTATGATCACCGCATCGGCCCGGTAGCCCCGCACCAGGCAGGCGAGCGCGCCGTTGCCGGTGCACTCCTCTTCGGTCACCGACTGCAGGTAGACGGTGGCGGCGGGCTGAAACCCAAGCCGGCGCAGGGCGTCGAGCGCAAAGATGTTGGCGCAGAGCCCCGCCTTCATATCCGCACCGCCGCGGCCATAGAGCCAATCGCCCTCGATCCAGGGCTCGAAGGGCGGCTTCGTCCACATCTCGAGCGGGCCGACCGGCACGACATCGACGTGCCCGTTCAGGATCAGCGAGCGGCCGCGCTCTCGTCGCGGACGGTGCGTCGCCACCACGTTCAGCGCGTTGGCGTAGTCGACCACGACGGGGGAGAAACCCGGATGATCCTCGATCTCCCGCACGTCGATGGCCCAGCGATCCATCGCGTAGCCACGCTCGCGCAAAGAGCGGTAGAGGAAGTCCTGCGCCGTGTGCTCCTGGCCGCGCAGCGACGGGTGGCGGATCAGCTCTTGCGTGAAGGCGATCTGATCGTCGAACCCTTCCGCGACGGCATCGAGAATTTGCGCGGCCAGGGCCGAATCCAGGGGCTCCCCCGGAGCGCTCATGGAGCGCGGGAAAGTGCGTGGGTCGAGCAGGAGACGCTGCCGCCCCAGAAGCCGACATGGTCGTAAGCGATCTGGACCGGCTCGATGCCGTGACGGTCGAGCTCGTCGGCGATACGGTTGAGCCCGGCGGGCATGACGTAGCGCCGGTCATCCAAGCTGATACCGACGGTCGCAAAGGCCCGTGCCTCCTGTTCGGTCAGCTCGATGACCTCCCACTCACCCAAGGGACCGGGCAGCGTGCCCTCGACAAGCTCCGGCCGATAGAGCATCAAGAGCCCCTCGCGCAACACGCACGCGATACCCAGAAGATGGAGCATCGTGCCCTTCATCGGCACCGGGTGAACCCGATAGCCAAAGGGCTCGATATAACGCGCGAGCCACTCGGTACCGGCGCGATTGCTCGCGATGTCGGACTCGCCGACATAGAGATGTCTTCCGTAGCGTATGACGTCACCGCCTTCGAGATAGGGCCCGGGACCGCCGCTCGACGGCGTGGCGGGTTGCGCCGCCGGCATGGCCACGTGCCACGCCTCGGGGTCGGCCGCGATCAAGGGCTGGACGGTGTCGCGCAAGGCGAAGACCTCCTTGCGGCGGTAAGCGCGGCGGATGTTCAGCTCGATGAAGTGCTTGCCGATGGTGATGACCGGATCGGCCGGGTAGAGCAGCGACGTGCCGGGCTGGAGGTTTTCCAGATAGCCCTTCTCTTCCTCGGTGTAGGGGCGCGGGCGCAGGACCTTGACCCCGTTCTTTTCATAGAGCGCCGCGAGGCTATCCAATTGCTCGGCGGTCTTCTCATAGCGCTCGGGCATGGCGACCTTGATGGGTGTCGGCTTGCCGTCGGCGGCGATGAGCGCCTCGCGCACCTCGTCGTTGTAGTGGACCAGGGTCGGGTTGTAAGGGGGCAAGGTCAGGTCGTCGGCGATCCCCACCACCGCCATGCGCAGAGGATCGTAATCGCTGCCCGCGCCATAGGCGGGCGCCGCTTCGGGCATCATCGAGCGCTCCCATCTTCGTTGCGAAGAAATCAGCCAGGCGACTCTATAGCCAAAAATGTCGGGGCGGTATCGAAAATCCTGACCGGCGGGCGGAGGGTGGTGGCACCACAAGCGCCCGTCCAGCTCATCACTTCAGTAGGGTTTGTCGCCTTGCGTCGCCCAGAGGTCGATGAAGTTCTCGCGGTTGGGCATCACCACGCTCGCGAGGGTCTTGTCGCTGACGACCTCGTCTTCGGCCACCAGGTCATTGCGGTACAGGATGAAGGCCGTGAGAGCATAGACCTCGTCGTCGCTCAGGCTCTTGGGCGCATGAAACGGCATGGCCCGGCGGATGTAATCGAAAAGCGTGGTGGCGTAAGGCCAGTGCCGGCCGGCCGGCTTGTCATAGGCCGCGTTCGGCCCGACCGGCGGCATGATCGGCCCCTCTATACCGGTTTCGCCGTGGCACAGGCCGCATTGCTCTTCGTAAATGGGCCGGCCCTCGATCGCGGTGCCGCGACCGGGGGGCAGCCCGGCGCCGTCCGGCATCACGTAGCGGGCATAAAAGGGGATCTCCTCCTCCGAGAGGGGCTGGCCCAGGCCCGGGCCGCCGGCAAGCGCCGCCACGGGCACGACGGTGAGCAGGGAGGCAAGGAAGATCGCCCTAGGTGTAGACATTCTCGACGGCCCCCGCCTCGCTGATCCGCCACGCCTGGATCGCATTGTTGTGCATGAAGTTGGTTGGCGCATAACGCTGCTTCCAATCGGTGCGGGTGGGCTGTATGGCGCCGGTCTCGTCCTGCGCGCGGCTCATCAGTTGCAGGGGCGCGCCATCCCAGTGCCACGGCAGGGAAAAGCGGGTCATCGCCCTGTCGTTGACGGGCGAGGTCAGGTCGGCCTCGGCCCAACTTCGGCCGCCGTCGGCGGAGACCTCGACCTTGCGGACAAGGCCGCTCCCGGACCAGGCCAAGCCGGAGATCTCATAGAGCCCGGGGCCGCTCAGGCTCATCGTGGCCGAGGGATGGGTGATGACCGACTTGACCCCCATGCCGAAGCTGAATTGCAGGACTTTGCCATCGGACAGCGAGTCCGTGTATTCGCCCGACTCGTCCTTGGTGTGTGCGGGCTCCGTGGTGACCCAAAGGCTCGTCACCCATTTGACGTTCGTGTTGCCCTCGAAGCCCGGCAGCAGGAGACGCATGGGGTAGCCCTGCTCCGGCCGAAGCCGCTCGCCGTTTTGATAGAGTGCCAACATCCCGTCGGCCATGACCTTCTCCATCGGGATGGAGCGCGCAAGGCTCGGTGCGTCATTGCCGGCCGCGACCACCCATCGCCCCTCGGGCTTGACCCCGGCCTCGTCCATCAGGATCGACAGGGGAACCCCGGTCCATTCAGAGTTCGAGACGAGGCCGTGCAGCATGTCGCAGCCCGCCTGCATCGGCTCGTCCATGAGCGCGTTGAAGAAGCTGTTGCCCGCACATTCGATGAAGTGCACCCGCGTCACCATCGGGTAGCGGCCGAGCGCGGCCAGGTCGAACTTGAGCGGACGCTCGACCAGTCCGTGGATCAACAAGAGGTGCTTTTCCGGATCGAGCAGGGGCCTGCCACCGTGGTGAACCTCGAAATGCAGACCGCTTGGGGTGATCGTGCCACGCAGGTGCTGGAGCGGGGTGCCCGAAAAGCTAAACCCAGGCGCCAGCTCCTTGTAAAACTGGATGAGCGTTCGTTTGACGTCGGCCTCTTGCTTTGCCGGAAGTCCGTATTCGCGCACGGGTTCACCGGCGATCGTCGCCCAACTCGGGTTAGCGGGCGCCGCTTGGGCCTCGTCGATGATGCCGAGATTTGCGGCCGCCGCCGTTCCACTCACCGCCAGGCTTCCGCCCAGCAGGCGCCGTCGACTTAGCAGGCCGCCACCCGCGATCGTTGCCGAGCCCAGGCGGTCGGTGATTGATCGGGACATTGGGCTACGCCCTCCCCCTCTATTCCGTCGATGTCCGATCCTTGAAGGGCCTTACGGACCTAACCCGGAGATACGCGAGGATCTCAACCCAGGGTAAGTTAAGGCACCGCGGCACGATGAGTCCAGGCAGGGCGCTGAATTTCTCCGCCCCCGACAGCCGCACGGGCCCGCGGCGCATGACGCGACGCCTGTCGAGCTGTTCGCCGAAACATTCGCTCGGGCAGCCA
>JBFELD010000230.1:0-4811 GCA_041552375.1 Kiloniellaceae bacterium
CAGGAACGTGTCGATCTCCTCCCGCGTGATGGCGTTGAAGGTATGGGCGGCGGCGCGCAGCACGCGCTCCAACATCGCCGCGCCCGTCAGCCACAGCTTGATGTGCGACTTCTCGACCTCGGGATATGTCCTGAGCAGCCCGTTCAGGTCGTCCGGCCCGAAGATGTCCGCTTCGCTCTGGAGCGCTGGCCCGATAATCGCCGCTAGCTCATCCTTCTTCGGCGTCAGAGGGCGGGAGGTCGCAAGCAGGTAGCGCGTGGGCGAGAGCCGGTCGATCGAGGTGCGCTCCCGCGTCATCGCCGACTTGAGGTCGGCGAAACTCGATCCGGCGTAGTGCTTCGCCTGCAGGATGACCGAGTGATCGCCCTTGGCGTGGCGCCCGTCGATACCGCCGTCCGGGCCCGCGGTAAAGGCCTCGAACCTTATGCCCAGCTCGCGCCCGAGGAGATCGCGGGCCAGGTCCTCGAAGTCAGCATGGGAAAGACTTTTGAAGTCGTACGCCATTGCAAAAAAAGGACTGTTATTCCTCGCTCAACAAGGTCTCGTGCAGATAGTGCCAAGAGGGCGCATCCGGCGCCATGAGCACGCCGATCTCGCGGTAGCGCAGGGCGTTATAGGGCGTGCCGTCGAAGCAGTTGGCGACGCCACCGGCCTCCTGGTGCAAGAGGATGCCCGGCGCATGGTCCCAGGGCATGAGGCGGGTGAAGAGCGTGAAGTCCATCTCGCCGCTCGCCAGGCGCAGGTATTCCCACCCCGCGCAGCGCAGCGACTTCAAGGCCGTCACCCGATCGCGCCGTCTTGCGACCCGCTGGGCCAGCTCGGCCGGCGCGAAGCTGGAGGCATGGAGCGTCCCGCGCATGTCCTCAAGTCTCGCGGGCCGGCGCACCGCCAGCCGGCGGCCATCCATGAAAGCCCCCGCCCCGACCTCACCGACCGCCGTGCGCGGCGTCACCGGATCGTGGATCCAGGCGGCCACCGTCCGTCCCGCCACGATGAGCGCCACCATCACCGCGAAGACCGGCGTGCCGCGGGCGAAGTTGCCGGTACCGTCGATCGGATCGATGACCCAGACCGGATCATCGCCCGAGAGCAGCTCCATCACCGAGGGATCGGCCTCCACCGCCTCCTCGCCGACCACCCGCGAGCCGGGAAACAGGGACAGCAAGCGCGCGGACAGCGCTTTCTCGCAGGCCAGGTCGGCCGAGGTGACGAGCTCGCCGTTCTCCTTGGCGCGCACTTCGCTCTTGGGCAGCGCGCGAAAGCGCGGCGTGACCTCGCTTGCCGCGACCTCTTCAATGGCCGCCGTCACCTTGTCGATCGAAACTCTCATCACACTCCACACTCGGCCTCGAGGACCAAGCAATAAGGGCCGCGGGCATCACGCCGCGGCCCAAAAGTCCTGGCGAGGCGAGCCAGGCCCCCAAGACGAGCAACGGTCGCCCGCCTTAGAAACCCATACCGCCCATGCCACCCATTCCGCCCATGCCCCCCATCGCGCCCATGCCCGGGGCGCCGCCGGCCGGCATTGCTTCTTCGGCCTGCGGGGTCTCGGCGACCATCGCCTCGGTGGTGATCAGCAGCCCGGCAACCGACGCGGCATCCTGAAGGGCGATACGCACGACCTTTGTCGGATCGATAATGCCGCTCTTGACCAGGTCCACGTGCTTGTCGTTTTGGGCATCATAGCCCCAGTTCGCCCCCTTCGCGTCGCGGATCTTCGCAACGACCACCGAGCCTTCCTGACCGGCGTTCTCGGCGATCTGCCGGGCCGGCGCTTCCAGGGCCCGCCGCACGATGTCGATACCGACGGCTTGGTCATGGTTGTCGGATTGAACCGCGTCGAGGGCTTTCTGAGCCCTTAGCAGAGCCACGCCGCCGCCGGGGACAATTCCTTCCTCGACCGCCGCGCGGGTGGAGTTCATGGCATCCTCGACCCGATCCTTACGCTCCTTGACCTCGATCTCGGTGGCGCCACCGACATTGATCACCGCGACGCCGCCGGCCAGCTTCGCCAGCCGCTCCTGCAGCTTTTCGCGATCGTAGTCGGAGCTCGTCTCCTCGACCTGTCGTTTGATCTGATTGCAGCGGGCCTTGATGTCCGCTCCGCCGCCGGCGCCGTCGACGATGGTCGTCTCATCCTTGGTCAGGACCGCGCGCTTGGCCTCGCCCAGCATATCGAGGGCGACGTTCTCCAGCTTGATGCCGAGATCCTCCGAGATCACCTGACCGCCGGTCAGGATGGCGATATCCTCGAGCATGGCCTTGCGGCGATCGCCGAAGCCGGGAGCCTTGACGGCCGCCACCTTGAGGCCGCCGCGCAGCTTATTGACCACGAGGGCGGCCAAGGCCTCGCCGTCCACATCCTCGGCGATGATCAACAGCGAGCGGGCGTCCCGAACCACCTGCTCGAGCAGAGCCACCATGGGCTGGAGGCTCGAGAGCTTGCCTTCATGCAGGAGAATGGCCGGGGACTCGAGCTCGCAGATCATCTTGTCGGCGTTGGTGATGAAGTAAGGCGAAATATAGCCACGGTCGAATTGCATGCCCTCGACCACGTCGAGCTCGGTGGTCAACGATTTGGCTTCCTCAACCGTGATCACACCCTCCTTGCCGACGGTTTCCATGGCCTTGGCGATCATCGCACCGATCTCGTTCTCGCCGTTCGCGGATATCGTACCCACCTGCTCGACCTCGGCGCTGGTATTGATGCGCTTGGAGCGCTTGCGGAGGTCTGCCACCACGGCTTCGACCGCCTTGTCGATGCCTCGCTTCAGGTCCATCGGGTTCATGCCGGCGGCCACCGCCTTGGCACCCTCGCGGACGATAGACTGGGCGAGCACCGTCGCCGTGGTCGTGCCGTCACCGGCGATATCGTTGGTCTTCGAGGCAACCTCGCGGACCATCTGCGCGCCCATGTTCTCGAACTTGTCGGAAAGCTCGATCTCCTTGGCGACGGTTACGCCGTCCTTAGTGATGCGCGGCGCGCCAAAGGCCTTGTCGAGAACGACGTTACGACCCTTGGGGCCGAGGGTGACCTTCACCGCGTCGGCCAGGATGTCGACGCCCTTAAGCATCCGCGAACGGGCGTCGGAGGAAAATTTTACGTCTTTAGCAGCCATGGTTCATAGAGCCCTTCTATCAAGCAGCTTTCTTGGCCGACCTGGACTTCTCGATAACGCCCATGATGTCGGATTCCTTCATGATCAACAGCTCCTCGCCGTCGATCCTCACCTCCGTGCCGGACCACTTGCCGAACAGCACGAGGTCGCCCGCCTTGACGTCGAGCGCGATGCGCTCGCCAGCCTCGTCCCGGGCACCCGGGCCGACCGCCACGATTTCGCCCTGCATCGGCTTTTCCTGGGCCGTGTCGGGAATGATGATACCGCCAGCCGATTTCTCGTCCGCGTCGACGCGCCGAACGACGACACGGTCATGCAATGGTCTGAATTTCATTCTCAGTCCTCTGATCTCGCGTTGCAGTCAAAATTGGGAAAGCATCGGCAGAGCCGAAAAGCCGCATCTGAAACAGCACATGAAATCGCCAGTTCTGTCACGATCGTCAGCGCGCAGCTTTCATGCCGCCCTGGTCTCTACTTTTGAAACTGGTTCCGACGTCTCCCTGTGTTAGCACTCACTCACGGCGAGTGCTAATTGCGCCGGAGATTTAATCGACTACCGAGGTCTTTTCAAGGCCTCGCCCAATAATTTTCCGGAAAAAGCGTCTCGCCCAGGTCGCGAGAGGGGGCCTATTCGCCTTTGAGCGCCTCGAGGCGCGCGACGGCCCGTTGGTCGCCCGCGGCGATCCCCCGAAGGTACCAGTGGCGTGCCAGCTCCGGGTCGGCACCGGTAGCGCCGAGGCCCAGGCGCTTGTATTCAAGGGGGTCGTAAGTCGTGCCGAGGGCCGTCATCGCGCCTCCGTGACCACGAATGGCCGCCTGCTCATAAAAGAGGCGCGCTGCGAGCAAGTCCTTGCGCGTCATCAATTCGTCACCGCGTTCGATCATCTCGTTGATCAGCGCGCTTTCCGACTCTGAGAGGACCTCCGCCGGGCTTACCTCGACCGGCAAGCGGGCCGTGACACGCGCCTGGCCCTCGCCGTCCTGGGCCAACGCGGCGATTTCGATTTCCACACCGCCATTGAAGTGGCGAGGCAACCGTAGCTCCAGGCCGACCAACTCCTCGGGCTTCAGCAACCATCGCCCGCCCTCCCCCTGCTGTCCGGCGGAGAGCCAGGCACCGGTGGGCAGCCCCCTCACCTCGAGAGAGAGGGTTTCCGAGCCATCGTTGTCGGCGAGAGTGGCCTCTACAACCAGAGGAATAGATTCCCCTTGCCTCCCCACCGCCGGCTGAACGTCGAGCGCCGGCGGATCAGCCACCGCGGCGATTTCGACCGGTAGCAAGCCTGCCGCGTGAGTGCTGTGCCCGTCCGGGTAGACGGCCGTCGCCATGATCGCGAGCTCGATGGCCCCGGCAAAGTTCGGGGGCGTAATCAAGCGAAGATCCGTCGTTTCCGCCGCCGGTAGGAGCCAAATATCCTCGACGCTGCGCTCTCCCGCGGAGAGCCGGGCGCCGGGCGGCAGTCCAGCGATCGAGACACTGACATCCGACGGTTCCGGCCCCTCGCCCGGGATGATATCGAGATCCAACCCGACCGGCTCGTCCTCACGACCGATGGCCTGGGCGAGCTGCAATTGGGGCGGTGCCGGCGGCGGAACCGCCTTGGCCGAGGAATTATCAGGGGCCGTCCCATCGGGGGCCCCGGGCGGCGACCGGCCGACCACCGGAGCTTGGTCATCGATCTCCATGGCCTC
>JBFELD010000231.1:0-4799 GCA_041552375.1 Kiloniellaceae bacterium
CCGAAGCGGCGAAGGAGTTCGGCGTTACCCAGGGCGCGATCAGCCAGCAGGTCAAGCAGCTCGAGGACTGGCTGGGCCAGCCTCTCTTCCACCGGGAAGGCCGCAAGCTCTCCTTGAGCGATGCCGGCATGGCCTACCTGCCGGTGGTGCGCCGGTCTCTCGATCAGCTGACCGCCGGGACCGAGGAGCTCTTCGGCGGCGGCCACGATGGCCCGATCAACGTGCGGGTGACCTCGTCGCTGACTTACGTATGGCTGCTGCCTCGCATAGGCCGCTTCATGGCGCGTCATCCGGGGATCGCCCTGCGCCTGATCACCGATCCCGATCCGGGGAAATTCGGCGAGGAGGGCATCGACGTCGCCATCCGCTATGGCGACGGCAACTGGCCCGACGCCGAAGTCGAGCGGCTTTTCTGGGAGAAGCTCTTCCCGGTTTGCGGCCCCGCCCTGCTGGAGCGGGGGCCACCCCTTCGAGCGCCGAGAGATCTGGCCCATCACCGCATCATCCACGTCGTCGGCGAGCCGGAGAACTGGCAGATGTGGCTGCACGCAGCGGCTGTGGAGGGCTTGGTTCTCGACCAGGGCCTGCAGTTCGACCTGCACATGATGGCGACCCACGCCGCCATCGCCGGCGTCGGCGTGGCGCTCGGCCTCTCGCCGATGGTCGATGATGCACTCGCCGACGGGCGTCTGGTTCGGCCTTTCGATATCGAGATACCCGCCCGCCACGCCCACTACGTCGTTACGCCTTTGACGGTTGCGAGCCGGCCGCAGGTGGAAGCCTTCCGGCAATGGTTGTTGGAGGAGGCGGCGCGTGGGATGGCACGCGGCGCTCAACCGGGATTGGCGCCTTGATTCCGGATCGGCCAAGCGTCATGCTTTCAAGGCGTCATCGATAAGCCGAACGAGAGATAACGGAGGTCCGATATGGCCGAGATCATCGACAGCCTGCGCGAGGACCATCGAAATATGCATCGGCTTCTGGACGTGCTGGACTCACAGATCGAGGTCTTTCGGCGCGGCGAGGAGCCGGACTACGAACTTTTGACCCAGACCATCGACTACTGCCTCAATTACCCGGACCACATACACCATCCGATGGAGGACGAGGTCTACCGGCATTTGAGCGCGAAGGACCCGGCTTTGAAAAAACAGATGGGTGATCTGGAGGCGGCCCACGATGACCTGTCGGCGCTGACGCGGCGCGTCGCCCAGGCGCTCGAGGCGATCCTCAAAGAGGGCGAGGTGGACCGCCAGGCCGTCGTCGGCGTGACCGAGGCCTTCATCCGCGCCTATCGGCGCCATATCGAGATCGAGGAAAGAAGCTTTTTCCCGCTCGCCGAACGCGCGCTCGACGCCGACGACTGGAAGTCCATCGAGGCCGGGCTGGCGCAATCGACGGACCCGCTTTTCGGGGAAGACACGGCGGCGGCTTACCGTCGCCTGCGCGACAACATCATTCGCTGGAGCGGTGGCACGGCTACGTCCTAGGTTCATCGGCGCGGCGAGGTACCGTTCGCGAAAGTTTTGCCAAGACGGCATTAATCTGCCAAAGAACGGCGCGATGGACAGCGTTATCAGCATCTTTTTCAAAGCCCACGGCACGCGTCCGCGCCGCGTTTTGGGATGCATGATCCTGGCCGGATTGTTCGGTGGGATCGGTGTCGCCAGCCTCCTGCCATTGTTGTCGCTGGCGACCGGCGAGGGCGCCGCGGGGGCTTCGCCGCTTTCCGGCGCCATCGCCGAGGCCCTCGGCTCGGTCGGGCTGGAGCCGACCATCGGCGTGCTATTGTCCTTGATCGCCGGCGGCATCGCCCTCAAGGCTGGACTGCTCTTTCTTGCCATGACCTATGTCGGCTTTGCGGTGGCGCACGTCGCGACCTCTCTGCGCGAACGCCTGATCCGGCATCTCCTCGACGTGAAATGGCGGTACTTCATTCACCAGCCTCTGGGCCGCATCGCCAATGCCATGAGCGTCGATGCCACACGGGCGGGACAAGCCTATCTGGCCTCGGCGCGGGTGATCGCCCATGCCGTGCAGGCCTTGGCTTATTGTTTGGTCGCGCTGCTCGCATCCTGGAAACTGGCGCTGCTGGCCTTGTGTGTCGGCGCCCTCATCATGGGACTGCTGCATTTCCTGGTCCGAGCCATGCGCAAGGCCGGCCTCAAGCAGACCGAGCGCACTCAAGAGCTGGTGAGCTACCTGACCGATGCGCTCGGCAACATCAAGCCCCTGAAGGCGATGGACCGGCAGGCGAGTTTCGCCCTCCTGTTCGACAAGAAGGTCCAGCAACTGCGCGGCGCCCTGCGCAAACAGTTCATCAGCCGCTTTGCCCTCGAATCAGGCCAGGAGTTCCTCACCATCGTCTTCCTCGCGCTCGGCTTCTATGCCGCCGCAACCTATTGGGCGGTACCGATTTCCGAGCTGGTCGTGGTCGGGATCCTCTTCTTCCAGATCACCCATTCGCTGTCCAAAGTGCAGCGCTATCTGCAAAAGGCGGTGCAACTGGAAAGCCCCTATTGGAACGTCGAGCGCATGATCGCCGAGGCCGAAGCGGCCAAGGAGAATCGCACCGGGATCCGACCGGCCCGCTTCGAGCGGGATATCTCCCTTGACGGCGTGTCCTTCACCTACGGTGAGACGGCACTGCTCGAAAGCGTCGATCTAAGAATTCCGAAGGGCAAGCTGGTGCTTCTGCGTGGCCCGTCGGGAGCCGGCAAGACCACGATCACGGACATGATCCTTCATTTCATCACCCCGGACAGCGGCACCATCACCGTCGACGGCGTGCCGCTCGGCGACATTCGGGTCGAGGATTGGCGCGCGCGCATCGGCTATGTGCCACAGGATTTGGTGCTGTTCCACGACACGGTACGCGCCAACGTGACCCTGGGCGACCCAAGGATCGGCGATGGCGAGGTGCGCCGCGCCCTGGAGGCGGCGGGTGCTTGGGACTTCGTCGCGGCCCAGCCCGAAGGCCTGGAGGCCGTTGTCGGCGAAAAAGGCGCCCGCCTCTCCGGCGGACAGCGACAGCGCATCGCGCTTGCCCGTGCCATCGCGGCCAAGCCGGAACTCTTGATCCTCGACGAGGTGACGAGTGCGCTCGACCCCGAAACCGAAAAAGACATCTGCGCGCGCGTGGCCGGGCTCGCCGGTGAGACCACGATCTTCGCCATCTCTCACCGCGGCGCCTGGGACCAGCTTGCCGACTTGGTTTATGAGATCGACGGAGGGTCGGTCACACGCACTCAACAGTGCAATGGTCTAAGACAACCTGCCTGATAGCCGGGCGGCATCCCGTAGCGGCCCTGTAGACAACCTCGTGGGCTTCAGGCCGAGCCGCCTTTCTTGCGGCAATAAACGGCACAGATGTTGTTGTTCACCTTCTGCGGCAGGTCGTTGGTCGCCCACACAGGCTCAAGTGCATACTGATTGAGGTCGCCGACCGTGCCTCGAAAGTAGTCCCGGGCCACGATGTAGCGGCGTGCCAATCCGCTCCGGTTGACGTCGTAGAACGGCTCATAGAAGAAAACATGCTCGCCGGAAACCCTTGAGATCTCCCGCAGAGCCTGCTCACGGATGCGCTCCATCTGCTCGACGGCCACACAGGTGTAGACCAGATCGAACTCGCCATCCGCAAAGGGCATTCGTCCGGCACTACCCTTCCAAAATGAGACGCGCTTGAAGGCGTCCCGGTCCTTCAGCGGCGATGGCGCAAAGGCCGTGAAATTCTCAGGAATGGCATCGCGCGCCTGAATGTCGCGCGCCGCTGCAACGCCCTGTTCGGTAAGTTCGATCCCGTGAAACTCGATCTCGGGGAACTGACCGGCAAGTAGCAGGAGATTCACCCCATTGCCGCTACCGACCTCCAAGACCCGACGCGGCGTGAGCGAGCGCAGCAGCTTGATCAGAAGATACTGCCTGATACGGGCACCGACCCTAACGCGAGCGAACAGCCGTCGCTGGCCCCAGACCCAAAGATTGATGGGCGACGTCCTGAGCGTCGGGTCATAGCTGCTGAACTCTATATCGGTCCATACGGCCGCATACTGCTTCTTGATATTGCCCTCGACCCTGCGGCGTTGCGGCAACCATCCGAAGAGCCGTTGGCGCAAATATCGCCAACCGATCTTGCGGCGGCGCTTGGCAAGAGCCGCATTCCATTCGCGATCGTTCCCGCTTACTTCCTTCATGACGAAGGGCGCACACAGCTCTGCGAGCTCTTTCGTACTTGTATCGATGGGGAGATCTTCGAGGGACAGGAAATCAACAGGTAAATACTTGATGGCTTACCACCTCGCCGCACATACGAACCACTCCCTGGCACGGTGTCGCCCACGGCATCGTTGAACGACGACCGACCCGCCAGACATGCATAGTGAGCATTCGGGCGATTGGCAAGTTGGCCGTCGTGGGTAAGTCGGAGCGGCCGTCCGCAGTTCCCGCCTAACCGTCGGATGCGGTCAGGTGCTCCACCAATCGGCTGGTGCCATAACGTGAGTAGTGCGTGGCATCCACGAAGAGGGCGAAGGCGGCGAAGAGCGTGCCCGCCCGGTCGTTCTCCTCGCGCGCGATATCGGCGAAATCGACGTGGCGGAACCCGGCATCACCCACCAGGTCGGCAAGCCGGCGGCGCTCGTCGCTGTGGTGGGGGAAGAACTGTCCGCGATCGCCTCGGAACCGGGTCAACTGCGGGATAATGTTATAGAAATAAGGCGCGTAGACCACCGTGACCTTCTTCAGGTCCTGTTCGCGTGCGAATTTTTGCATCCAGGCGACGACCTCTTCCGGCGTGCCGA
>JBFELD010000232.1:0-4793 GCA_041552375.1 Kiloniellaceae bacterium
GGTCAACAACTACCTGATGGGCCGCGAGCCCATGCCCTTCGACCTGCTGTACTGGAACGCGGACTCGACCCGCCTGCCGGCGACCATGCTGGTCTACTATCTACGCAAGGCCTATCTCGAGAACGGGCTCGTGCGCCCCGGTCACATCGTCTTGGACGGCGTGCCGATCGACATCGGCAAGATCCGGACCCCCTGCTACTTCCTGGCGACGAAAGAAGACCACATCGCGCCCTGGCGCTCCAGCTATCCGGCAACGCAATTGTTCAAGGGACCGGTGCGCTTCATCCTTGGAGGCTCTGGGCATATCGCCGGGGTGATCAACCCACCGGTGTCCGACAAGTACTGTTACTGGACGAACGAGGAGCAACCGCCCGGGGCCGACGACTGGCTGGCCGGCGCCACCCGCACCGAGGGATCCTGGTGGAGCGACTGGGGTGCGTGGCTGGCAAAGCACGGCGGCCCGAAAGTGCCGGCGCGCGAGCCGGGCGGCGGCGTGCTGGAGCCGATCGAGGATGCCCCCGGATCCTACGTCAAGGAACGTGGCAGCGAATAGTAGCGGATCACCTTAGAGCCAGTCGGTCTCCATCGGGTAGCTGGAAATCAGCCGGGCGCCCTCGGCGGTGATGAGGACCTGTTCTTCGAGCTTGACGCCCTCTTTGCCACCCTCGACGCCGATGAAGGACTCGACACACAGCGTCATCCCCTCCTCGAGCCGACCGTCATAACCCTTGGCCTCCCAATCGAGCCAATGCTTGATCGAGGGATACTCGTCGGCCAAGCCGACGCCGTGGATCAGGGATCCGTACCGGTTGGACTGGAAATCCTCCGGTATCGGCCAGGCCTGCTCGGAAATCTCGCGGAAGCTCTTGCCCGGGGCAAGGACGCCGATGTTGTGCTGGATCTGCTCGTAGGCGGCGGCATAGAGACGCCGCTGCTCGTCGCTCGGCTTGCCGTCGCCACACAGCCACGACCGCGAGATGTCTGCGCAGTATCCATAGGGCCCGATCAAATCGGTATCGAAGCTGACCAGGTCGCCGGTCTCGATCTCTCGCATCGAGCACTCGCGGAACCAGGGGTTGGTGCGCGGACCGGAAGAGAGCAGGCGGGTTTCGATCCACTCACCCCCCAGCCGGATATTGGCCTCGTGCAGCTTGGCCCAGAGCGCGTTTTCGGTGATACCCGGCCGCATGGCCTCGCGCATGGAACGCATGCCCTCCTCGCAGGCGTGGATCGCGGCCATGCACAAAGTCAGCTCCTCGGCCGACTTCACCGCACGCACGTGCTCGGTCACCGGCAGCCCGTCATGAAGCTCCAGTCCTTCGGCGCGTAGGGCGTCGGTGCCCAGGTGCGACAAGCGGTCCACGGCCAAACGCTTGTTGCCGCCGCCGTGCTTTTTTATCAGGTCGGCGATCTGATCGGCGAAGAGGCGCGCCCGATCCTCGGCGTTCGACCCTGCGGCAAAATAGTAGAACGAGGGAATGGCCCGGTACTCGTCCACCGTGGGCAGATCCTCGGCCAAATGCGGAAGGTAGGAATAGTCGAACAGCACCACCGGCCCCTCCGCCGGCACGAAGGCGCAACGCGTCTCGTAGTGGGAGCACCAAATCTGCATATTGGTGGCGTCGGTGGCATAGCGCGTGTTCACCTGATCGAACATCAGCAATCCGGCATAGTCGCGCGCCTTCAACTGCTCGCGCAGGCGCGCCAGACGGTAGCGGCGCACCGTATCGAGGTCGGCCGGCGCCTGGCTGAACTCCATCGCACCATGTTGTCGGGGTTGATTGGTCAGCGCGCTATCGGGCTGCATGACGGTCTCCCACGAACGAATTCCACTGCACGAAGCTTGGCCGCGCTTCGGCCCGGCGGTGTATCGCGAATGCGACCAATCCTGCTCTTAGGAGCGCTCCCTCGGGCAGGATCCGTGCCTCATCGCAATAAGAAGCCTTCGCCGATCCGGTCGCCATCTTCATGGGTGAAGATCGCCTCGCCCGTATAGTGGGCATGGCCGGCGACCTCGACCACGACCGCGGAGTGAGGCCCACAGGTGGTCTCACGCAAGATCTTCGCCGCAAACCGGGCCCCGGTCACGCTCTCGAACAACCGCCCCCCGCCCGGGCCGATCGCGCCTTTGGCACTAAGCAACGCCATGCGCGCGGTGACGCCCGAGCCGGTCGGGCTTCGGTCGACCTGCCGGTCGGCGAAGACACAGATATTGGCACTCGGATCGGTCGGGTCGCCGTCGCGCCCGTCGGTCAGGATCGTGCCATAGAGAAAGGCCAGGTCCGGATCGTCCGGGTGGGACAGCGCGACCTGATCCTTCACCGCCGCGCTGACGGCGCTCGCCGCCTCCACCAGTTCACGGGTGGGCGAGCCGCGCGGGTCGAGCCCGAAGGTCGCCGCCGGCAAGACGGCATAGAAAGCACCGCCGTAGCCGACATCCAGGACCACCGGCCCATGCCCCGGCACCTCGACAGTGGTAGCGAGGCTATGCGCGAAGGCGGGCACCGACTCGAAGCGCACCTGGCCGGACCGGCTATCCTTCACCGCCACATGGGCCGTCACCAGTCCGCAGGGGCATTGGATGCGCACCATCGTCTCGGGCTCGCGGACTGCCACCAGGCCCCAGTCCACGGCATAGCGGCCGAGCGCGACGACCGCATGACCGCACATGGTCGAGTAGCCCTCGTTGTGCATGAAGAGGACACCCAGATCGGCCTCGGGCAGGTCCGGCTCGACCAGCAGCGCGGCGTACATGTCGAAATGGCCGCGCGGTTCAAAGATCAGGAGCCGGCGCAGATGATCGAGGCGGTCGCGCGCGAAGCGCCGCTTGTCGAGAAGGCTCTCGCCCCCGATCGGCGGATAGCCCTCCACCACGATGCGAACGGGCTCGCCGCCGGTGTGCATCTCGACCGTCCTCAGCCGCACCTCCGACAACGCCCGCCCCCGGCTCACAGCGGCCAAACCCAGAGGATCATGGGCAGCGAGACGACAATGACGACCACCTCGAGCGGAAGCCCCATGGGCCAGTAGTCGCCAAAGCCAAAGCGCCCCGGCCCCATGATCAGAGCATTGTTCTGATGGCCGATCGGCGTCAGGAATGCGCAGGAGGCCGCAACCGCCACGGCCATCAGGAAAGGATCCGCGTTGACACCCAGCCCGCCCGCGATCTGGACAGCGATGGGCGCCATGACCACCGCCGTGGCGGCGTTGTTGAGCAGATCGGAGAGCGTCATCGTCACCACCATCAGGATCGCCAGGATGACCCAGGCCGGCAAGGTCCCGCCCAAGCTCAGGACCGTGTCGGCGATCAACTTCGTGCCGCCTGTCGCGTCCAGCGCCCCGCCCAGGGGAATGAGCGCGCCCAACAGGATGATGACCGGCCATTCGATGCCCTCGTAAATCTCCCGCGCCGGCAGGGCGCCGCTCAGCACCATGATCACGAGGGCCAATCCGAAGGTGATGTAAATGGGAAACAGCCCCAAAGCGGCGACCGCGACCGCCACGGCGAAAATCGCTGCCGAGGCCCAGGCGTGCCGACGGCGGCCGAAGGCCAGATCTCGTTCGGCGAGCGGCAGGCAGTCAGCGGCAGCCACCGCGTCCGGCAACTGCTCGGCCGGGCCGTACAAGAGCAGCACGTCACCAACCCGCAGTCGAAATTTCTTGAGCCGACCGCGGAACCCTTGGCCGTGACGCGAGACCGCCAGCAGCGCCACGCTGCGCCGCCGGAATAGCCGGATCCGCCCCACCTCGCGCCCGTCGATCCGCGAGCCCGGCTTGACCACGACCTCCATCAGCGTGAGGTCTGTCTGCACAGCGCTCGTGTCGGCCGTGCCCCCCGGATGAGCGGGCTCGAAACCGAAGCGCGAGATGACCTTGTCCAGATCTTCCGCTCCGGCCTCGATCTTCAGCACATCGCCGGCTCTCAGTTCCTTGTCGACGAGCGTTCCGGGAAAGCGCTTCTCGCCGCGGATGAGATCTATGATGACGAAGTCCAGCTCACCGGCGCCCTCGTCCAGCTTGGCCAAGGTGCTGCCGATATGGGGATTGTCCTTCGGCACCATCAGCTCCGTCGTATAGCCTTCGATGTCGAAGAGGTCGCCCGCTTCGCCCTCCTTTGGGCCGCGCAGGGGGATCAGCCGCCAACCGACGAGCGCGACGAAGGCCACTCCGGCGCAGGCCGTCACCAGGCCCACCGGCGTGAAGTCGAACATCGTGAAGGGCTCGCCCGTCACCTCGATACGATAGGTGGCGATTATGATGTTGGGCGGCGTGCCGATCATGGTGACGAGGCCGCCGAGAATCGTCCCGAAGGACAGCGGCATGAGCAAAAGTCCGGCCGGCCGCTTGAGGCGCCGGGCCGACTGCAGTGCCACGGGCATGAGCAGGCCCAAGGTCCCGACGTTGTTCATGAAGGCCGAAAGCCCGCCGCCCAAGCCGGCGAGCCCCGCCATGTGAACACTGCGCCAAGGCTCAAGGGGCCGCAGCGCCCGGGCGGCGGGATCGACCGCGCCCGACTGCGAGAGCACCCGCGAGAGCACAAGCACCGCCGCCACGGTGACCGTCGCCGGATGGCCGAAGCCGGCAAAGGCTTGGTCCGGCGGCACGACCCCGGCCAACACACCCAATAGCAACGCCGCGAAGGCGACCACGTCGAAGCGCCAGCGCCCCCAGACCAACAGAATGAGCAAGGCGCCGAGAATGGCGAAGATATGGATCTGAGGTTGGGTCACCGATGACCTCCAAGGTGACGACCCGTCCGGCCGAACGATGCGGGACACATTCCTTGGGCCTAA
>JBFELD010000233.1:0-4768 GCA_041552375.1 Kiloniellaceae bacterium
GGAACTTTTCTATCATGAATTGGTCTTGGTATTGCCGGTGACTTGTCCTATTCAAGCGAGCGATGGTATCGGCAATGCAGGCCACCGCCTGCCATTAGCCAGGTGACGGATTGTGGCGGGTGAACGTCCAAAAGTTGTGGTCATCATTTTGACCATAAACCAGCGTGAGAAGACGCTGCGTTGCCTGGAGAGCTTTCGCTCCGTGCAACAGCCGTCCCATTGCGTCCTCCTCTGGGACAACGGGTCGACGGATGGCACCTCGGATGCCGTGCGCGAGTTCTATCCGGATGTCACACTCGCCGGCTCTCCTCGCAACCTGGGAGTGGCGACAGGGCGTAACAGTGCCGCCGAGCGCGCGGTAGCCTTGTTCGACCCGCCCTATCTTCTCTTCATCGACAACGATATGACCGTCTCGCCGAATTTCCTGTCCGCCCTGCTCGCGCCCTTCTCGGACGACGACGGTCTAGCTCAAACGACAGGCAAGATCGCCTGTCTAGACGAGGCACCGGATGACGAGAGGGGCCCACGCGTGATCTACGGCGCGGGAGGCTGCCGGGTCAGGTTCTGGCTCGGTGATACGAACCACATCGGTTACGGCGAGCTCGACGTGGGCCAGTACGACGCCGCGTGCAACTGCATCGCAAGCGGTGGCTGCATGCTCGTGCGCACGTCCGTCTTTCAGGAGCTGGGAGGCTTCGACCCAGTGTTCGATCCCTATGGACCGGAGGACTTGGATTTCGGCCTCCGGGCCCGGGCGAAGGGCTACCACGCACTCTACACGCCACAGGCCCTGGTCCATCATGATGCGCGCCCCGGACGCAGCTACGAAGCGGGTCAATACACCGCGAAGTATGCTGCAAACAGGACCCGCACCTGGTTGGTGTTCATGAAACGGCACGCGTCCCTGCCGCAGAAACTCGGGTTCTACCTCGTCGGTGGGCCTTATCGACTGCTGCGCTTGGTGTTCCGGGAATTGCGACAGGGCAATATCGACGCCTTGAGAGGGCTGACCCACGGCCTCGTCGGCAGACGAGAGCGTTGAGCCCCGTCATCCGCAGCGACGAGATCCTGCCGACAGGCTCCGGCTAAGCCATCACACGATAGTCGATGGGGCCATGACGGTCCAAATGCCGCTCGACCGGCGGCATCGGATACTTCAGGCCGGTCGCGCAATTGAACAGGACGCAGCGCTCGCCCGCACCGATGCGGCCATCCCGCACGGACTGCCGGTAGGCCGCGACGGTCGCCGCCCCCTCCGGACAGAGCAGCAGGCCGTCGTCGCGCGCCACCTCATCACGGACCCGCATGATCGTCTCGTCTTCGACCGCAATGGCAAAGCCGCCGCTCTCCCTCACCGCTCGCAAGATAAGGAAATCGCCCACCGCAACCGGCACACGGATCCCCGCGGCCACCGTATGCGCCTCCTGCCACAGATCGGCGTGTTCCTTGCCCTCTTCGAAGGCCTTGACGATCGGCGCGCAGCCAGCTGCTTGGACTGCGATCATCTTCGGCCGCTCGGGGCCAATCCAACCAATGGCCTCCAGTTCCTCGAAGGCCTTCCACATGCCGATCAGACCGGTGCCGCCACCGGTGGGATAAAAGATCGCGTCCGGCAGCTCCCAGCCGAGCTGCTCGGCCAGCTCCAGGCCCATGGTCTTCTTGCCTTCGATGCGATAGGGCTCCTTCAGGGTGGACAGATCGAACCAGCCGGCCGCCTCCTTGCCGTCGCCCACGATCTTGCCGCAGTCGTTGATCAGCCCGTTCACCCGGTAGACCTCGGCACCCTGCAGCGCGATCTCGCGCAGATTTATGTCGGGGGTATCGTCGGGGCAGAAGACCGTGCCGCGAAGACCCACGCGCCGCGCGTAAGCGGCCATCGCCGCACCGGCATTGCCATTGGTCGGCATCGCCAAATGCTCCAACCCCAACTCCTTGGCCATGGAGACCGCAAGCGCCAATCCGCGCGCCTTGAAGGAGCCAGTGGGCAGCCGGCCCTCGTCCTTGACCAGAACGTTCTCCGGCTCACCCGCCCTGCGGCCCAGGGAAATGAGAGGCGTCATCACCTCGCCGAGGGAGATCACATTCTCCGAGCGCCGGACCGGGAGGAACTCCCGATAGCGCCAGAACCCGCCTTCCGCGCGGGCGGCCAGCAGGTCTTTGGTCAAAGCCGCCCCGAGGGCCTCGAGGTCATAGCGGACCAGCAACGGCCGGCCGGCCGCCGAGAGACCGTGGACGCGATCGGCCTCGTAGCGCTCGCCGGTCATCGAACACTCGAGGTGGGTCACGAATGTCGGGAGATCGCCGCTTGTTTCACTCACTGCCTTGCCCTCCTGTGCGCTTGGCCACGACGGTGCTGTCGCGGCCCGCGCAACTCTACGCGGAACGCGCCGACTGTCGAGGGGTGTCATCTCCGTCCCGGCGAGATTGGGGGTTTGGGCGGTGCTTTAAGGTTCCAACACTCCGGCCACAATGCTACTTTATATTGCATTATCCGAATGGGGGGCATTCCCGATATGACCCTGCTCCGACACGCGAGCCCGCCCTTGTCAATCGGTTGCAGGGCTTTCCCTCTCCTAGCCCTATTGACGCTGACGGCCTATGTCCTCTTCGCGGCGGCACCCGTGCAGGCCAGCGAGGAGGATGAGGACGTCATCATCTTTTCCGACATCTCCGAGGACATGGACGACGCCCCCGGTTATGACACCGAACCGGAAAAGAAGAACTGGAAGTTCTCGCTCGGCGCGATAGTCGGGTTCAAACCGGATTACGAGGGATCCGATGATTATGAGTTCGCCTGGGCCCCCGACATCAAGATCTCCTGGCGCGATATCATCGTCTTTCGCGGTAAGAGTCTGCGCGTCGTTTATCGCAACGACCGCCTGAAAGCGGGAGCCTTGGTCGCCGCCGAGGGTGGACGCGACGAAGATGACAATAATGCGCTACGCGGGCTGGGCGACGTTGACAGCGGCGTGGCCGTAGGGGGTTTCTTGGACTATAAGCTGATCAAGAGGATCACGGTCCAAAGCGAGTTCCGGCATGAAGTCGCCGGCGGGCACGGGGGCGCGTTGCTCGACCTCGGCATCAACTTTAAGCTCCCGCTCGATAAGCCCTGGGCCAGGGCCTATTTCGGGACGACCATCGCCTCGGACGACTACATGGAGGAGTTCTTCAGCGTGAACGCAACCCAATCGGCCAACTCCGGTATCGCGCAGTACGATGCCGACGGCGGCGTGAAGAGCTTCACTTTTTCCTTGGCCTCCGGGTACGACATCACGGAAAACTGGGTGATCGGCGCGACCGTCGTCTATAGTCGGCTTACCGGCGATGCCGGCGACAGCCCGATTGTCGAGTCTCGGGGGAGCAAGGATCAGTTCACAACGGGAATTGGTCTCAGTTATCAGTTTTGAGGGACGGGCTGAAGGTCCCCCGACACCCGGTCTTCAAGGTTAGCCTCAAGCCTTTTCGAGCGGTGCCGTCGCGGCCGGCCCGCTATCCAAGTACTCTCGGACATGACTTGCAAACCCCGCTCCGGCCTCGGCGAAGGTGTCGACCGCCACATGCACGCCGGCCTCCTCCAAAAGCGCTTTCTCGTCGGGATAGCGCGCCACGGCCGCTATCGTGCCATCGAAGGCGCCGTCGATCAGCCTCTCTACGACGTCGAGATTGGCGCGCAACTCCGACATGGTCAGCATCACCAGCCGGACCTTCCCCGGCTGCAAGCGTTCCCAGAAGTCCGAATCGCTCGCATCGCCGTGGATCACCCGGCGCCCCGCCTCGCGGTGGATCTCCACGATCTCGCTATTACTGTCGAGGCCGATGACCTGCTCGCCGACGTGCTTGATCATAAAGTCGTATGCCCCGGTGCCGATCCGACCCATGCCCAAAATGGCAACGGTTGCTCCCTCGGTGTTGATCGGCTGATCCTCCGAGTGCCGGGCTTCGCTCTCCCAGGGCAGGAGATGCTTGCTGAAGCGCGCATAGAGACCGTGAGCCATTGAGTTGAGCGGCGATCCAAGGACGAAGGTCACCGACAGCGCGATGGCGATGACCGCCAACCAGTCGTAGCCGATCCAACCACTCGCCGCGCCGATGGCGCCAACGATCAAGCCGAACTCGCTATAGGTCGCAAGGCTCAGGGAGGCCAGACAAGCGCTGCGCGCCCGCAAGCGAAAACGCGTCAGCAACCAGAAGAAAAGAGCGACCTTGAATGGGAGTACGCACACGAACAAAAGCGCGATTAGCGCAGCCTGCAAACTGAGCGTGGACGACAATCCGATATTGAGGAAGAAGCCGACAAGAAAAATGTCCTTGAAACTCATGAGAGAGGCCGAGACCTCGCCGGCGCGTGGATGGGTGGCCAACATCACGCCGAGAATGAGCGCCCCGAGGTCCGGCTTCATGCCGACCAACTCGAAGGCCGCCGCGCCGAGAACCAATGAGGCAAACAGCCCAAACAAGGGCACCAACTCGCCATGCTCGCAACGGCTCATGATCCAGAACAAAAATGGACGCACAAAAATCAGACCAAATAACGCAAAGGCCCAGATCGAGGGCAGCTTTCCCGTCGATAAGGTGATGAACACCACCGCGATGATGTCCTGCATGATCAGAATGCCGATCGCCACACGACCATGCAGGGACAAGGTTTCCGCTTTCTCTTCCAACGCCTTAACCGCGAAGACGGTGCTCGAGAAACTCAGCGCGAAGGCAACGAGAAAAGAGGTCGCCAAATCGAGATCGGCAAAAAAGTGGAGACCCGACGCGGCGA
>JBFELD010000234.1:0-4764 GCA_041552375.1 Kiloniellaceae bacterium
ACGGCGGGGCAAACCGCGTGGATTTCAGCACAAAACGCTACCCCATCTGCTACCCCAGAACAATAGCGGGCGAGCTGCTTCCATCTAAGCCATTGAAAAGATTGGTGCCGCGTGCAGGACTCGAACCCGCAACCCCTTGATTACAAATCAAGTGCTCTACCAATTGAGCTAACGCGGCTTTGCGGCGCTTGAGGCCGTCCCTCTCTACTAATAGGTCGACAGAGCGACCAATGCCACCCCGCATTGCGGATAGAATGCACGGGCGTTCTAGGCTGCCTGGAGGGTGCTGTGCGCTTGATCCAGGCTCTTCTTCAGCCGCGCCAGCAATTCATCGATCTCCTCCTCGGTGATGATCAGAGGCGGGGAGAGCACCATTGAATCGCCGACCGAGCGGCTGATGACGTGATTGGCAAAGCAGGCGTCCCGGCACACGGTCCCCGCCGTGCCGGGCTCATCGAACGGCCGGCGCGAGGACTTGTCCGGCGTCAGCTCGATACCGCCCAGCAAGCCAACCCCACGCACCTCGCCGACCAGGGGATGGTCGGCAAGCTCGCGGAGGCGGGCTTGGAGATAGGGCCCGGTCTTCTCTCGAACCTTCTCGATCAATCCGTCGCGCTCCAGGATCTCGATGTTGGCCAGTGCCACGGCACAGGCCACGGGATGGCCCGAATAGGTAAATCCGTGCGAGAACTCGCCACCTTCGCGGAAGAAGACCTCCGCGATCTCATCGCTCAAAATCACGGCCGAGAGCGGCAAATAGCCCGATGTCAGGCCCTTGGCCATCGGCATGATGTCGGGTTGGATATCGAAGGTCTGCGAGCCGAACCAATTGCCCGTGCGGCCGAAGCCGCAGATCACCTCGTCGGCGATCAGAAGGATCCCGTAACGCCGGCAGATGCGCTGGATCTCCGGCCAATAGGTCTCCGGTGGCACGATCACGCCCCCGGCGCCTTGCACCGGCTCGCCGATGAAGGCGGCGACGTTTTCCGGGCCCAGCTCTTCGATCTTCTCTTCCAACGCCTGGGCCGCCGCCAGCCCGAACGCGGCTGGTGAGAGGTTGCCGCCCTCTTGGTACCAGTAGGGCTGGTCGATGTGGGCGAAGCCAGGCAGTGGCAGACCGTCCAGGCTGTGCATCGGCTTCATGCCGCCAAGACTGGCGGACGCGCAGGTCGAGCCGTGGTAGGCATTGACGCGGCTGATGAAGACGCGGCGCTCGGGTTGGCCGCGCAGGCGCCAGTAGCGGCGCACCAGGCGCACGATGGTGTCGTTCGCCTCGGAGCCGGAACTGGCGAAGAAGACCTTCTCAAGGCCGTCGGGGGTGAGCGACGCCAGCTTTTCGGAGAGCTCGACGACGGGTGGCGTGGCTGTCTTGAAGAAGGTGTTGTAGTAGGGCAAATCGATCATTTGCCGGTAGGCCGCCTGGGCCAGCTCCTCGCGGCCATAGCCGACGTTGACGCACCACAGCCCGGCCATGCCGTCGAGGATGCGCTCGCCTTCGGAGTCTTCGAGCCAGCATCCCTGCGCCTTGGTGATGATGCGGCTGCCACCTTCGGCGGCAAGCGCGCCGAAGTCGGTGAAGGGATGCAGGTGGTGCTGGACGTCGGCCGCGCGCCAAGCGGCGGTGGTGTTGCGGAGGACTTGAGTGTTCATCGAACGATCCCGTCATGTCTCGTGCACGGTTTTCGCTGCCGTCGGGGCAGCGGCGGTAGGGGCCTCGGGCGGTCCCGCGGGTGGGGGCCGGCCGGCTAAGGATTGAAGCCGATACGCGCGCAGAGAATGAGCAGCTCGTCGGACAGGCAGCGGGGCGGATGGGCGCTGGTCCCTCCCGTGGCCGGGCAAGCCGTGGCTTGTCCCGGCGCTTCGCGGCTCTGGTCCAATGTCCGTTGCATCGCTAGACGTTTAGCAGAAGATGCTCGCGCTCCCAAGAGGAGATGACCCGCTGATAGGCGGTCAGTTCGCTCTCCTTGACCAGGCTCACCGCCTGGATGAAGCGCTCTCCCAGGATATTCTTGAGGGCACGGCTGCCGTTCAAGCGGTAGAGCGCGTCATAGAGCGTGCGCGGCAGGGTGTGGGCCAACCGGTAGGCGCTGCCTTCGACCAGGGCACGCGGCTTGGCCTTCTCGACCATCCCGAGATAGCCGCAGGCGAGCGAGGCGGCGATGGCCAGATACGGATTGGCATCGGCGCCGGCCACCCGGTTTTCGACGCGCCGGGCGTTTCCGTCGGAGTGGGGCACGCGCAGTCCGACGGTGCGGTTATCCCGTCCCCAATGGGTGTTGATCGGCGCATCCGAGTCCGGGATCAGGCGCCGGTAGGAATTCACGTTGGGCGCGACGAGGGGCATGACCGCCGGCAGGTATTTCTGCAAGCCGGCGATGTGTTGGTGAAAGAGCCGCGTGTCCTTCCCGCTCTTCTGGGCGAAGAGGTTGCGCCCGCCCTTGGCACCGACGACCGACTGGTGGACGTGCATGGCGCTGCCCGGCTCGTCCTGCATCGGCTTGGCCATGAAGGTGGCATAGACCTGATGGCGCAGCCCGGCCTCGCGAACGGTTCGTTTGAACAGGAAGGTCTGGTCGGCGAGGGTCAGCGGATCACCGTGCTGGAAGTTCATCTCGATCTGGGCGGCGCCGGCTTCGTGGATCAGGGTGTCGACCTCGATGTTCTGCGCTTCGCAAAAGGCGAAGACCTCTTCGAAGACGGGGTCGAACTCGTTGACCGCGTCAACGCCGTACGCCTGGCGGCTGGTCTCGCGGCGATTATTGCGGCCGATCGGTGGTACCAGCGGATTGTCGGGATCGGTGTTGACGTCGACGAGGTAGAACTCGAGCTCGGGTGCGATTACCGGGTGCCAGCCTTTCTCCTCGTACAGCGCGAGCACGCGCTTGAGCACCGAGCGGGAGGAGATTTCCACCGAGCCGCCGTCCATGAAATGGGCATCGCAAATCACCTGCGCCGTCGGTTCCTCCTCGTACCAGGGCACGACGCGGATGGTTGCCGGGTCGGGCTTTAGGAAGACATCCTGGGTGGCGGGGGAGACCACCTTTTCCTCAAAGGCGGGGCGCGGGTAGTCACCGGTCACGGTCTGGACGAAGACCGCCTCGGGAATTCTCAGGCCGCGGTTGCGCATACCTTGGACGAATTTGTTGGCCGGCAGGATCTTGCCGCGGGCGATGCCAGCCATGTCGGGGACGAGGCATTCGACCTCGTCGATGCGGTTGCGCTCGAGAAAGTCTTCGATCTCGTTCATATCCTCACGTGTCCGGATCGATCGCCGCGGGACGCGCGGCTCTGGCCTGGGAACCGCTACCATGCGCCATGGCACGATGGCAAGATAGCTCGCGCGGTCCGATCATTTTCGCTCCGGCGATCTGGCGCCCAATGCGAAGAGAGCGACCGCGGCCGCGTTGGAGACGTTGAGGCTGGGCATGGCCGCGTCGGTCGGTAGCCGCACCAGAACATCGCAGGTCTCCCGGGTCAGACGGCGGAGCCCCTTGCCCTCCGCGCCGAGGACCAGCACGGTGCGCTCTCCCGCCACCATCATGGTCAGCTCCTCGGACGCGTCCTGCGCCAGGCCCAGGGTCCACCAGCCGTCGCCCTTCAGCCGATCCAAGGCCCGTGCCAGATTGGTCACCTCGACCCGCGGCACCAGCTCCAGCGCGCCCGAGGCGGCCCGCGCGAGCACACCGGTCTCCGGAGGCGCGTGCCGCGCGCTCAACAGGACCGCCCGGGCACCGAAGGCTGCGGCGGAGCGGAAGATGGCGCCGACATTGCGTGGATCGGTGACCTGGTCCAGGGCGACGACGGTCGTGCCGGCACGCGGGGGTGTCTCGGCCTCGGTCGGGCGCGCCAGCAAGGCCTCCATCGAAAGCGGAGCCAAGGGATCGACGCGCAGGCAAAGCCCCTGGTGCGGGGACGCGTCGCCGAGCAGCGCGGTGAGATCACGGCGCGTCACGATCTCCGGGCGCGGCGTGCCGGCCCTCGGGCCCAGGCGTGCTTCGATGGTCGGCATCAGCGCGCGAGCGTCTTCCCGGCCGATCAGCAACCGGTGACAGCGGCGCGCTGGATTGGCCAGCGCCGCGAGAACGGGGTGGCGACCATGGATCCAATAGCCGGGCCCATCACCGTCTCCGGCCTTTTGCGCACGGGCGTGCTGGGGATCCGCCTTGCGGGCGCGTCGACCACGCCCCCGGCCGGTGGATGGCTGCGCTGCTTTCTTGTGGGGCTTGCTCTTCGTCATCGGAACGTCTAGATTTCCCCCCCGTGAACGGGATGTGACAGGACTTGCCTCCACGGCCCAAAGCGATTTGGGACGAGGGCGGCGAGTTTGTCATGTTTGAAGTTGACACCGTGGAGTAAATCAACATATTTCGCAATTCCGTCGCGCCGGTCTTTTCTCCGGACCTTCTGAAATGATGGGGAGGGGTGCCCGAGTGGTTAAAGGGGACGGGCTGTAAACCCGTTGGCTATGCCTACGCTGGTTCGAATCCAGCCCCCTCCACCACAGTTAACGGGTGTCGCGTTCGGTGGAATTCGGCGGGTTTGCTGGTCTCGTTGGTTGGCGGGAGCGGTGGTGCGAGTTGAGAGGTTGGAGGGCCGGGCCGGCCAGCGTCCGATGCGGGTGTAGCTCAATGGTAGAGCAGAAGCCTTCCAAGCTTACGACGGGGGTTCGATTCCCCTCACCCGCTCCAAAACGAGGCTCTCGGTGAGCGGACGTTGAGGTTTATTTTGGCAGCAATTCGATGAGGCGATGATGGCGAAGGCTAA
>JBFELD010000235.1:0-4733 GCA_041552375.1 Kiloniellaceae bacterium
GAAGTTGCGATAATCGCCGGAGGTCACCAACGCCGCGTCGTGCAGGCGCACGACAGTTTGGACCGATTGTCGCCCCCTGCCCGGCTTTTCGACGCCGACGCGCCAGGGCTCGCCATTGAGATTGAGGCCTCGGCTCCGAAGCTCGCCGCCGATCTCGACCAGGTAGTGCTCGATCCCTACCGCGTCGAGCAGGCGCGCCACCTCGTCGACGCCGAAGCCCTTGGCGATGCCGGAGAGGTCGACTTGGAGCCGTGGGTCGGCTTTTCGCAAGGCGGTCGCGGTGGGGCTGGCGGCGATCCTGGAAAAGCCCATGCGGCTCATCGCCCCGGCAATCTGCTTGTCACCCGGCGCATGGGCGCGCGGACCCGTCGGGCCGAAACCCCAGAGATCGACCAACGGTCCAACCGTCGGATCGAAAGCGCCCCGAGTGAGGCGGCTGGTCGCCAAGGCCCGATCGACGACATTGCGCGTTGCGGGGGAGACCTCTACCCAGCCGTCGTCCCCTCCGGCGTTGAAGCGCGAAAGTTCGGAGTCGGCCCGATAGGTCGACATCTGCAGATTGATTTGCTCCAGGCGTCGCTCGATCTCCGCCGTCAGCTCTCGCGTGTCGATCCCGGTGGGCAGATCGCTGATCCGGACGCCGTAGCTCGTGCCCATCGTGGCGCCGCCGAAATTGGTCGCGCGCCCCGCGGGCCGTCCATCACCGCAGCCTACGATGGTCAGGAGAGGGGCGGCCAATAGGGTTGCCGGCGCGCGTTCGAGGAGCTCTCTTCTCGTCAGTGTGGCACGCATGGTCACACCCCGAACTCGTCAAAGAAAATATTCTCCGGATCGACTCCAAGATTGTCCAGCATCATCCTTGTCGCTTTCAGCATCATCGGTGGACCACAGAGGTAATACTCACACGTCTCCGGGGCCGGGTGGTCCTTCAAGTAGGCCTCGAAGAGCAGGTCGTGAATAAAGCCGGTCGGCCCTGTCCAGTCGTCCTCGGGATGGGGCTCCGACAAGCCGATAAACCATCGGAAATTTCCGTGCTCGGCCTGAAGGCGGTCGAAGTCCTCGACGTAGAAGAGATCGCGCTTGCTTCGGGCGCCATACCAAAAGCTGATCTTGCGGGCCGTGCCCAGGCGTTTCAGCTGATCGAAGATGTGGGCCCGCATCGGCGCCATGCCGGCGCCACCGCCCACGAAGATCATCTCTGTTTTACCGGCCGACGCGAAGAAATGACCATAAGGCCCTGAAACAGTGATTATATCTCCGGGTTCAAGACTGAAGAGATAGGACGAGACCACGCCTGTCGGGACGTCGTCCGCTGCGCCCGGCGGCGGCAAGGCGAGCCGGACGTTGAGGAGAATGATGCCGGACTCATCCGGGTAGTTGGCCAGGGAATAGGCCCGCGCCGTTTCTTGCGCGCAGTGCCCTTCGTAGCGCCAAAGGTCCAGCCGGTTCCATTCGTCGCGGTACGCGGGATCGATCTCGAAGTCGGCGTACTTGGCCCGGTAGGGTGGGCAGGTGATCTGAACGTAGCCGCCCGCGCGAAAGCTCGGCGCCACGCCCTCGGGGAGGTCGAGCAACAGCTCCTTGATCAGCGGTGTCACGTTGCGGTTGGCGCGCACCTGGCAGCGCCAGGTCTCGACGCCGAAAATCTCCTCCGGCACGCGCACCGTCATGTCCTGCTTGACGATGACTTGGCAGGCGAGGCGGCTTCCCCGATCGAGGTCGCGTTTGGAGATGCGGGCCCGCTCGATCGGCAGCGACGCACCGCCGCCCTCCTCGACCTCTACCTGACACTGGCCGCAGGTGCCGACACCGCCGCAGGCCGACGGCAGATAGATCCCGCACTCCGCAAGCGCGGCCAGCAATCGGGTCCCGGCCTGTGTTTCTGTCCGCCGTGTCTCGTTCACGGTGACCGTCACCTGCCCGGTGACGACCAGGCGGCTGCGGGCCGCCAAGATCAAGGCCACCAGGCCAAGGACCAGAGCGGTAAAGACGCCGATGCCGAGGGCGATCTCAAGCATGGCCATGGCTCGCTTGGTGGGGGCGCCGTGTCATCCGATCTTGATCCCGGAGAAGGTGATCAGGCTCAGCGACATCAGCCCGGCGACGATGAAGGTGATCCCGGCGCCTTGCAGGCCCTCCGGGATATCGCTGTACTTCAGCCGCTCGCGAATGGCGGCCAGGGCGGTGATGGCCAGGGCCCAGCCGAAGCCCGTGCCAACGCCGTAGACGACGCTTTCGCCGAAGCGGTAGGAGCGCTCCACCATGAACAGGGAACCGCCGAGAATAGCGCAGTTGACGGTCACCAGCGGCAGGAAGATGCCGAGCGCGTGGAACAGCGCCGGGAAATAGCGGTCGAGCACCATCTCCAGGATCTGCACCATCGCCGCGATCACGCCGATGAAGCTGATGAGGGCAAGGAAGCTGAGATCGACGTCCGGCAGCCCGGCCCATGCGAGGGCGTGCTCCTTGAGGATGGCGTTGTAGATCAGGTTGTTGACCGGCACCGTGATGGTCTGGACGACCCATACGGCGATCCCCAGGCCGAAGGCCGTCTCGACGCGCTTGGAGACCGCCAGGAACATGCACATGCCGAGGAAGAACGACAGCGCCATGTTCTCGACGAAGGCTGCACGCATGAAGAGGTTGAGGGTGTCGCTCATCGCACGCTCTCCGTGATCGTCGAGGGTCGGATGCGATAGTCGGGCTGCTCGATCTGGGTCGGTTTCCACATCCTCAGTCCCCAGATCAGAAAGCCAATGATGAAGAAGGCGCTTGGCGGCAACAGCATCAGCGTCACCGGTTGGTACCAGCCACCCTCCGCCGCGCTCGGCAGGATTTCCAGGCCGAGCAGCGTGCCGACGCCGAAGAGCTCACGGGTCGCACCGACGATCACCAGGACCGCGGCATAGCCGAGCCCGTTGCCGAGCCCGTCGAGGACGCTGAGATGGACCGGATTTTTCATCGCGAAGGCCTCGGCACGCCCGATGATGATGCAGTTGGTGACGATGAGGCCGACGAAGACCGAGAGCTGCTTGCTGAGCTCGTAGGCGAAGGCCTTGATGATCTGGTCGGTGGTGATGACCAGCGAGGCGACGATCGTGATCTCTACGATAAGGCGCACGTGACGTGGCATGTGATGGCGAAGGACACTGACCGAGGCGTTGGACAAGGTGAGCACCGCGATGACCGCCGCCGACATGACCAGCGCCGTCGCAAGGGTCTTGGTCACCGCCAGGGCCGAGCACACGCCCAGGATCTGCAAGGTGATCGGATTGGCCTCGACCACCGGGTCCAGCAGGGCCCGTGTCCTACGCGAGGTCATCGCTCGTCTCCTTCACGCCCAAGTTTTCGCAGATAGGGGCCGAAGCCGTCGTCGCCGAGCCAGAAGCCAAGCAGATTGCTCACCCCGCGGCTGGTCCAGGTGGCACCGGTCAGCCCGTCCACTTGATGTTGAGCTTCCGATAACGTCGGATCGACGCCTGTCATGACCACCTCGAGTGCCGGGTCGCCCAACGGCCCCCAGACCTTCTTGCCCGGCCACTGACCACGCCACTTGGGGCTGTCGATCAAAGCCCCCAGCGCCGGGGTCTCGTTATGTTCGTAGAAAACGAGCCCGACCACGGTCCGGGTATCGCCGGTCAGTCCCAGGTAGCCATAAAGCGTCGAGGCGAAGCCCTTGCCATGAACGGGAAGGACAACCAACCGAGGCTTCCCGTCCTGCAGGGCGAGGTGAACCGTCGCGAAGCGCGCTCGCCGCGTGAGGCCCGCGATGTCGCGATGGGGCGGGATCTCGATGCTTTGCGCGGGATCGCTTGCCGCCGCCCGCTGGTCGTAGGTCTCGGGGTCGATGGAGGTCGCATAGTCTCCCGTCGCCAGGTCGACGACCCGTGCCTCCACGTCAAGCTCGCCCGCCTCGCCGCCTGCTTCCAATGATGACCGAAGGCTTTCGACCATCTCGAGGATGTGCTTTTGCCGCTCGCGCTCCTGGTTTGCTTGCTGCAAGGGCTGGAGCAGGACGGCGGCGGAGGCGACGAGCAGCGACCCGGCCAGGCAGACGCCGAGGGCGACGGCCACCGTCTTCGTCGCGCTGTCGTTCGGCAAAGCCATCAATCTATCCAGCAACATCCTAGCCACCGCGCCTGGCCCTCCGTCTGATGTTCGCGCGCACGACCAGGTAGTCGATCGTGGGCGCGAAAACGTTGCCCAGCAGGATTGCGAACAGCACCCCGTCCGGATGGGCCGGATTGGCCACCCGGATCACGCCGACCAAGACGCCGATGAAAAGCCCGTAGATCCAGCGGCCGGTGTTCGTCGAGGCCGCGCTCACCGGGTCCGTCGCCAGAAAGACCGCGCCGAAAGCGAAGCTGCCGAGCGTCAGGTGCCAATACCACGGCAACTCGTAAAACGGATCGGCCTCGCCGCCGAGCTGGTTGAGCAGCAGGACCGTCGCGACCATGCCGGCCACCACGGCGACCATGATGCGGGCCGAGACGATGCGCTTGTAAAGCATGAAGCCGGCACCGAGCAGACATGCGAAAGCCGAAGTCGCCCCCATGGCGCCGGGAACGAAACCGAAGAAGGTCTCAAGCCAGGTGGTCCCCAGCCAGGCGATTCCCGCCATGCCGCCTTCGGCTGCCGCGCGCAGCTCTGTTGGTCCGGTGAAGGCGTCGACGGCCAGCCACACAGCCTCGCTCACCATCTGCTGCGGATAGGCCGCGTAAAGGAAAGCGAGA
>JBFELD010000236.1:0-4718 GCA_041552375.1 Kiloniellaceae bacterium
ATCTCGATACCTCGACGGGGAGACACTCTTGCCAACGCCCTCATCGCTCAGCGCCGACCGCGGTCGAGAAGACCCTGGGGGAAAAGGCGAATGACGATCACTGCCATGGTGAAGACAACGATCTGCGCCACCACCGGCGACCAAATCGCGGCCGTCGCGCTGTCCGTTCCACCGATGACCGCGGCACCGACGAGCGCGCCTGTCAAATGTCCCGCTCCCCCGACCAGCACGGCAAGAAAGGCCGGCACCAGAAAGCCCAAGCCCATATGCGGATCGACGCTCATGATCGGCGCCATCACCGCCCCGGCGAAGCCGGCAAGCGCGGCGCCATAGACGAAGGTGAGCCGGTCCAGACGTCGCGTGTCGATACCCAGCACCGCCGCCATATCGCGGTCGGTGGTGGCGGCGCGGGCCGTCAAACCGAAGTCGGTCCGCATGAAAAGCCAGAACGTGAATCCCACCGCCAACACCGCCATCGCCATGATGAACAGTCTGTAGATCGGGTAATCGCTGGCCATGATGAGAAGACTGCCGTCGATCGGCAATCCGACCTGCTGCGACCCCGGGCCGAACGCCAGCACGACCGCCTGCTTGATCGCGAGCGAGAGGCCCCAGGTCGCGAGAATGCTGTCGAGAACCCGCCGGTAGACGAAGCGCACGACCAGCGCCTCGGCCAGCAACCCAACGAGGCCGACCGCGACGGGGGCCAGGCAAAGCCCGAGCCAGAAGCTCCCCCCCAAGCCCTGGACCGTCACGACCGTGTAGGCTCCAAGCAGAAAGAACTCGCCATGAGCCATGTTGATGACACGCATGAGACCGAAGACGATGACCAATCCGAGCGCGACGAGAACGATGGCGAGCACGTAGTTCAAGGTATCCAGCCCAAAGATGAGGATTGCTTCCATCGCCTCTCCTCGCCTCAGAGCGCCAAGTGGCGCTCGAGGTTGCCCACCTCAGTCAAACCGTCCAGATCGTAATCGGCAACCATTCGACCCTTCTCGATCACGCCACAGTGGTCGGCAACCTGTCGGATCAACTGGACATTCTGCTCGACCAAGAGGATGCGCAAGTCGTCGCGTTCGACGATTTCTCGAAGATAGCGGGCCAGTTCCGTCACGAGGGACGGCTGAATGCCCTCCGACAACTCGTCCAATAGCAAGAGCCGTGGCGCGCCAGCCAGTGCACGCGCCAAGGCGACCTGCTGCTGCTCGCCGCCCGAAAGCAGCCCCGCGGGCGTGCGCCGGCGCTCCCGCAGCACCGGGAAGCGCTCGGCCAAGTCCTCATACCGCGGACCCTCGCCACGCCGAACCAGGCCACCGACACGGATGTTCTCTTCCACGTTCAAAGCGGCGAACAGCCGGCGCCCTTGCGGCACGAACCCGATATGCCGACGCGCGATTTCCGCTGGCCCTAGTTCGCTGATCTCCTCCCCCTGCCAACGGATGCTTCCCCCGGCGGCCGACACGAGGCCCATGATGGTTTTCAATAGCGTCGATTTGCCCATGCCGTTGCGCCCGGCCAAGCCATGGATCCGGCCGGCTTCAAACCACTTGAGGCTGAGATCGTCGAGCACCCGACCGCCCCCATACCCAGCCACCAGTCCCGCGATCTCGAGCATCAAGTGTCCCGACCGAGGTAGGCTTCGCGCACCTGCGGATCGTCGCTCACCTCGTCATAGCTACCGAGCAGCACGATCTGTCCACGCAACATCACCGCAACTGGCGCCTGCAAGCTGCGGACCACTTCCATATCGTGCTCGATAACGATGAAAGCGGCTCCCGTCGAGGCGTGGATCTCCCTCAACATACGCACCGTGGTCTCGCTCTCCGCCATAGTCATTCCCGCGGTCGGCTCGTCGAGAAGAAACAAGCGCGGCCGGCCGGCCAGCACCATGGCGATTTCGAGCCTTTGACGCTCGCCATGGGAGAGGTCACCGCCCGGCAGTGCCCCTTTGTCGCGCAGGTCGGCAACCTCCAGAAGATCGCGGCAATAGACATCGTCAGGACGCTTACCCACGAGCGCGGCCGCACGACCCGGTGCGCTGCCGCCCAGAAACGCGACCCGTAAGTTGTCCAAGAGGCTCAAATCGTTGAAGACGCTGGGCACCTGAAATTTACGCCCAATTCCCAAGGCCGCGATTTGATAAGGCGGGCGTCCCGCGATTGTCCGGCCGGCGAAGCGGATCGAGCCGGCCGACGGGGACAACGCGCCGGAAAGAAGATTGAACAGGGTCGTCTTGCCGCAACCGTTCGGGCCGACGATGGCCAGAACTTCCCCTTCCTCGAGGCTGAGATCCAGGTCGCGGACCGCCTGCAGACCGCCGAAGTCGCGGGTCAGACCCTGCACCTCGAGAAGCGCCATATGAGGGACCCTCTATCCGCGAACGCAGGTGCTGACGACCCCCAAGGCCCGTGCGCACCGTTTACCCGGCGCACCCCGGCTCCGGCGCCAGCGCCTCGAAGGACTGGACCGTCTTCAAGCCGGCGCCCTCGGTCTTGGCGAGGAACATGTTGAGGGTGACGTGGTGATTGGCGGCATCGATCGAAACCGGCCCGGCAGGCGATGCCACGGTGAGGCCTTCCAGTCCGTCGACGACGGCCTCACGCGATGCCTTACCGGTCTTCTCGAGGCCGGCCTTGAGCGCCATCAAAGCATTGTAGTGGGTCATGACGTAGTGCGAGACGGTCGTCTCCTCACCCGCGTTGGCGCGAATACGGGCCACGAAGTCGGCGACCCCCTCCTCCTCGCTCGAGGCCACAAGGGGCACCGTCACCCACATGTTCTGGCCCCCACCCTCTCCGAACGCGCCCAGGTAAGCTTCGGAAAAGCCAAGGAACGCAACGGTCACGGATTTCATCAAACCGAAGCTCTCCGCCTGCTTGATGAAGGTGATCCCATCGGCCCCGGGCAGCGCGAAAATCAGCACCTTGGCCCCGCTATCGGCGATGCGGCGTATGACGGGCGCGAATTCCTTCACGCCCCAGGGCGTGAACTCCTTGCCTTCGACCGTGCCCCCCAGCTCAGCGACCAGCGCCTCCGCCGTCTCGAACATCTTTTGCGGCCAGACGTAGTCGGCCCCGAACATGTAGTAGCTCGACCCCGCGGTTTCCTGCATGTGCGGCAAGAGCTTGGCCAACTCCTGGTTGGGGACGGTGTTGAACGAAAAGATATAACGCCCGCAGGCGCCGCCTTCGTAGTTTGTCGCATAGAGCAAGGGCGTGCGAAGCCGCGCGCAGGTCGGCGACATCGCGTCACGGGCATTGGACGTGATCGGGCCGGTGATGGCCAAGACCTCGTCGCGCTTGATCAGCTTCGTCGTGCGCTCGACCGAGGTCTTTGGGTCAGTCTTATTGTCCTCGTAGAGCACTTCAACGGGTTGGCCGAGAACGCCACCAGCCTCGTTGATCTCCTTGACGGCAAGGTCGAGGCCGAGCTTGGCCTGGTTGCCGAAAAGCTCGAGGCCGCCACTGAACGGCAGCACCGCTCCGACTTTGAGCGCTTCACCGGCGGCCAGCACCGGCCTCCAGCGAGAGGCCAGCGGCGCCGCACTGCCCGCGGCCGCCGCCCATAACAAGGCGCGACGTGAGATCGTCATGGCAACACCCCCACTCCAGCACTGCGATTATAGGTCATCAGCGGTGGAGGTCGCTCCCTCGCCATGCAAATCCTGTAGACCTACAACCGGCACAGGCAGGAGTGATTGTGCACAGGCTAGGCGAACTCGGCAAGGGACTCACCCCTCGCCGCATCGCCCATTTCCCGTTTCGCATGTGATCCTATCGGCCGCGAGCGATCGCCCGGCACGCGTCAGCTCAGAAAGAGCCCACGCAACGTCAGGGGATTGCCCACGAAACCCTCACGCGCAGGCCCGTCGCCCTGAGGCTCTACGCAAGCCCGGGCAAAGCGCTTGTCGGCCTTTCCGGCCAAGAGTGAGGCGAGACCAAGAAACCGTTTCATTTTTGCATCCCCTATGAACTGATTAGATACGCCACTGAGGAACCCAACCGTTCCCCGCTGGTCTGATATGTACTCCGCCTTGGCCGCATAGCAACCGTAATGGCCGAGACTCAGCCATGCGCCACATGCATGGATAGGGGGCATCCCAGCTTGGCAGTAATCATTCCGCGTTCAAATAGCGGACGGGTTCGCGTGCCTGGGCCGCGGTGGCGCGGATCAAGGTGAGGATAAATCCGACGCGTCTTCTTGGTGTCTCTGCAATTCCCAGAGTTTCATTTGCCGCTGCCAATAGCGCTCCGTGCCGCCCTCGTCTTCCCGATCGCAAATGACAATCAGGCCCACCAGCAGCGGACCCAGTACCGTCAGCGCTTTGGCGGCAAGTGCAAACCCAAGCATCCTCATCCTCCGTGTCGACCGCACCCGGCTCCAATCCGGTACCGATCACTATGAAGGTTCGGCATGACCACGGCGTTAACGTTACCGTCGAACTACACGCCAGAGCCCTGATTTTGCCTGGAATTGGCACCGATCGGTAAAACTTGCTTAACCACGCGAGGCAACTAAGTCGCAATGATTCTGGTTCAGAATTCAGTAGACACCGAGGTCGCCACACGTAAGTCGGTAACCTTACCGGCCCGACGGCCGCGATGGTCGCGCCGGCGGAGCGGAGCGCGCGCTCGACCACCGCCTCCGACCAAGGGAAGCCGATCCGCTTCACCTCGAGCGGCGCGAGCGTGCCCGAGCGGACCGCCGCCACGTAG
>JBFELD010000237.1:0-4708 GCA_041552375.1 Kiloniellaceae bacterium
GGGGCATCCGAGGCGGAAATGACGACCAACGACTCCAAGCGAAACGTCAACCAGCTGGGGCGCAGCTCCATCTTCCCCCCCCACGTGATCGACGACATCCACATCAAGTCCGAGCTCGGCCGCTACCGCATGCGGGGCTTCTCGCTGTTCAAGAAGATCCCGCACTGGGATGACCTGACCTTCCTGCCGGGAACCCTGACCCGCTTCGTCATCGAGGGCTACCGCGAGAAGTGCGAGACCAAGACGGTGATCGGCCCCCGGGCCAAGAAGCCGATCGTGCTCGATATTCCGGTCTACATCACCGGCATGAGCTTCGGCGCCCTTTCCTATGAGGCCAAGACCGCGCTGGCACGGGGTGCCACGATGGCCGGCAGTGCCACCTGCTCGGGCGAGGGCGGGATGATCCCCGACGAGCGGCGCTATTCCATGAAGTGGTTCTACCAGTGCATCCAGTCCCGCTACGGTTTCAACCCTCACCACCTGCGTCTGGCGGATGGCTGCGAGTTCTTCATCGGCCAGGGCTGCAAGGTGGGCCTAGGCGGGCATCTGATGGGCCAGAAGGTGACCGACCAGGTGGCCGAGATGCGCTCGCTGCCGGCTGGTATCGATCAGCGTTCGCCGGCCCGCCACCCTGACTGGCTGGGTCCCGACGATTTGGCGCTGAAGATCCAGGAGATCCGCGAGGCGACCGACGGGCAGATCCCGATCCAGCTCAAGCTCGGTGCCGCGCGGGTCTATGACGACGTGCGCATGGCGGTGAAGACCGATCCGGATTCGATCTATATCGACGGCATGGAAGGATCGACCGGCGCCGGTCCCCATCTGGCGACCGAGGAGACGGGCGTTCCCGGCATGGCGGCCATTCGCCAGGCGCGCCGGGCGATCGACGATCTCGGCAAGCGCGGGGAGATCACGCTCATCTATGCCGGCGGGATCCGCCACGGCGGCGACATCGCCAAGGCCCTGGCTTTGGGGGCCGATGCGATCGCCATCGGCCACTCGGCGATGATGGCCCTCAACTGCAACAAGGACATCCCCGAGGCCGACTTCGAGACCGAGATCGGGGTGCCGGCGGGCTACTGCTACCACTGCCACACCGGGCGCTGTCCGGTCGGCGTGGCGACGCAGGATCCCGAGTTGCGCAAGCGTCTCGACCCCGACGAGGCCGCCGAGCGGGTCTACAACTTCCTTCACACGCTGACCATCGAGGCGCAGATGATGGCGCGTGCCTGCGGCAAGACCAATGTGCACTCGCTGGAGCCGGAGGACTTGGCCGCGCTTACCATGGAGGCCTCGGCGATCGCCGGCGTGCCTTTGGCCGGCACCGACTACACCGTCGGTGTCGAAGACTATCATCATCTCTAACGGGAGGGGTGGACATGACGGATAAAACCCCCGAGGCCGGTGGCCCCGAGGCCGGTGGCACGGACGTCGATTATTTCCTCAAGAGCGACGGCCTGGACTCGGCCCGCGAGAAGGACATCGGCCAGCACATCGGCTACCGCTATGACGTCAATCTGGTGCCCGACTACGAGCGGCTCACGCCTTTCCTCAAGGCCTATATGGAGCACATGGGCTGGGACGACCTCAACTGGCTCGAGGATGTCCACATGGGCTATGAGGAAGGCCGGCCCGCGGTCTTCGACCGTAACATCAACGGCTGGGTGACGGTGCCCGCGGACATGGACTTGCCCGACAATCAGCAGGACCGCGACATGATCGCGCGCGAGCTGCTGATCAAGTTCCAGATGTCGGACAAGCACCCGATGGTCGAGCTGATGGAAGCTTATCGCAAGTTCTAGGGGCTTTGGACCTTACGAGACCTAACGCCTAATCAAGGACGGCCTTGAGGCTCGGGCGCTCGGCGAGGCGCTCCCACCACTTAGCGAGGGTTGGATGGCAGGAGAGGGCTTCGGCCCCCTCCGGCGCTTGCCGGAAGTAGGTGATCATGGGCGCGGCGTGGAGATCGGCGAGCGTGAGCCGAGAGCCCACGAGGTAATCGTTCTTTCCCATGAAGCTCTTCAGGACGGCAAGGCAGGTCCCGGCCGTCCTCAGGCCGGCGGCGACCTTCTCCTCGTCGCTGACGCCGCCTTCCCGCGGCACGCTCACCCGCTCGACGAAGACATCCCAGACCATCGCGCGGTAAGCATAGCTATCCAGAAAGCCCGTGATTTGGTTTACCCGCGCCCGCGACTTGGGGTCCGGCGGCATGAGGGGCGGGCCGTCGAAGGCGTCATCGACATAGCGGGCAATGGCGGCGGTCTCGAACAGCCGGAAGCCATCGTGCTCGAAGGCCGGAATGCGGGCGAAGGGATGGCGCTCCAGGTAGTCCGCCGGCGGGCCGCCCTCGGCGAAGATATCGACCTCGACCAGGCGGTAAGGCACGCCTTTTTCTTCCAGGGCCAAGCGCGCGATCCTCACGTACACGCTGTAGGCCGCGCCGAACAAGGTTACCTCGCCGGTCATCGCGCGCTATCCGCCTTAGACTGCAGGCGGCTCGGCCTGGCCCAGCGCCCAGTCGGGTTGAAAGCCGAGGATCGTCACTTTTGCCGGCAGGGCCGGATTGAACAAGGCGTTGTGCCAGTAAGTCGCCTGGAACAGCGGATCGTCCTGCGATAGCGCGCGCACGGCGCAGGGCAGGTGGTAGCGCTGCCGATACTGCTCGAAATCGAGCGCACAGCACCCGGCCGCGCGCAGGCTCTCGGCCAGGGGCGAGCCTGCGTTGAAGACGGCCGTCAACTCGTCCGTGAAGTCCGCGGCTTGCTGATAGTAGCCGGCGGAAAGGAAGGTCAGGGCCGCCTTATAGCGCTCGGCCGGGTCGTGGGTGCGCCGGGCCATGTGCCGGAAGCGGCCCGCCGTCGCCTCCAGGTCGGCGGGAAGGACCAGCACCGTAATTCGAGAGGTGGGCGCGCCCACCCCTTCGGCCAAGTGAACCTCCGGACACATGCCCTCGCTCGGTCGCCCGCCTTCCTGCCGCACGGAGATTTGCCGCAGGCGACACTGCCAGCCCAGGAAATGGTCGCGCAGGGCCCGCTGGGCGGCCTCCAAACGGACGACCGTGCCGCTGTCGATCTCGCTCAATAAGTCTATTCCTTATTGACTTCCTCGGCCGCTTCCTCGACGGCCTCAGTCGCCTTGTCCAGGCCCTCGTCGATCTTCTTGCCCATCTTCTCCGCCGTGCCTTCCTCCTCGCAAGCGCTGAGGAAAAAGACGCAAGCCAACACGCACGCCAGAAGCTTTACAGTGAGTTTCATAGCCTATCTCCAGGTTCAATTATCAGTTGCTTCGATCGCCGCCCCGGTGGCCAGCATGTCACGAATTTGGTCCTCGTTGTAGCCCGCTTCGGCCAGCACCTCGCGCGTGTGTTGGCCCAAGAGCGGCGCCGGCCGCGCGACGCCGCCCGGGGTGCCGTGGAACTTCACCGGTAGGCCGATGGCCTCGACCGGTCCGGCCACGGGATGATCGGTTTCGACGATCATCTCCCGCGCAAGGGCTTGGGCGTCCTGGTGCATTTCGGTGACGGAGAGGACCGGTCCCGCCGGCAGGCCGCCCGCCTCCATGATAACCAGCCAGTCGGCCGTCGTCTTGCCGCGGAAGACCTCACTCAGGGTCGCCGCCAGTGTCTCGCGGTTGGTCATGCGTTTGTCATTGCTGGTAAAGCGCGGGTCGTCCTTCAGCTCCGGCGCGTCGATCAGGGCGGTGAGGCGCTCCCAGTTGGCCTGGTTGGCGGCGCCGATGTTGATCCAGCCGTCTGCGGTCGGGAAACTCTGATAGGGCGCGTTCAGGGGATGGGCCGATCCCATGGGGCCCGGCGCGACGCCGGTGGCAAATGCGATGGCTGATTGCCAGTAGGTGTGCACGATCGCCGCCTCGAAGAGCGAGGTGTCGACGCGCTGCCCCTCGCCCGTCTTCAACTTATGGGCATAGGCCGCGGCGATGCCCATGGCGGCGAGGATGCCGGCGGTGATATCGGAGACCGGTGCGCCGACCTTGACCGGGGGCCGGCCCGGCGCTTCCCCGGTGATTGACATGAGCCCCGCCATGCCTTGCGCGATCAGGTCGAAGCCGCCGCGCTCGGCATAGGGGCCGGTGCGCCCGAAGCCAGAGATCTCGCAATAGATCAGGCCCGGATTGTTGCGCCGCAACACCTCGTAATCGAGGCCGAGTCGCGCCATCGTATCCTTGCGGTAATTCTCGATCACCACGTCGGCCTTGCTCAGCAGGCGGCGCAGCGCCGCCTTGCCCGCCTCTTGCTTGAGGTCGAGCACGATGCCGCGCTTGTTGCGGTTCATCATCATGAAGGCCGCGGCCTCGCCCTTGATGTCGGGCGGCAGAGAGTGGCGGGTGTCGTCGCCGCTGGGCTTTTCCACCTTGATCACGTCGGCGCCCATGTCGGCCAGCATCAGCCCGCAGGTGGGGCCGGCCATGATGTGCGCGAGCTCGATGACGCGGCAGCCCTTGAGCGGTCCGGGCATGGCGCTCAGCGTCCCTTCCAACCCGGCTTGCGCTTGGCGAGAAAAGCCTCCAGGCCGTCGCGGAAGTCCTCGCTGGTGTAGCAGAGCGCGATAAGATCCGCGTCGTCGACCGTGGCAGCCGCGCGCAGGCGACGCAGCGCCTCCTTGGTCGCGCGCAGGGTGAGCGGTGCGCGCTCCGTGAGTTCGGTGGCGATCGCATTCGCTCGCTCCAGCAATGCCGCCCGGTCCTCCAA
>JBFELD010000238.1:0-4692 GCA_041552375.1 Kiloniellaceae bacterium
ATCTCCTTACAGGGGCCGATCCGGCACCGCGTTGACATGGATTAAAGACGCGACGTGCGCGAGCTTGCAGCCTGAACCCATGTCTCGTTCGAGTTATGTCTGTTTTCGGGCCGGGTTCATCGGCCTTGGATTGTCCGTCGCCTTGGTCCTTGCCGGATGTGGCACCAACGTGCCCGGCTTGCTGGCCAAGGATAGCGATCTCCAGTGGGAGACCGACGAGCTCCTTGCCGAGGTCGAGGATATGAACCTGGGACTCGAAAAAGACTTTAACCGTGCCGAGTTGGAGAAGACGGCGGCCTGCAAGGATCTCTACAAGGCCGTCGAGCTACGCGTGATTCGCGAGCTGCACGAGGGCCCCCTGCCCTTCGGGGCGAAGTTCGTCTATGACGCAAAGCTTCTTATGGCGCTCCTGATCCCCTTGGGCAAAGTGGAGCGCTGTCGAGCCGCCATCGAGACCTACCGGCAAGAATATGAGGAGCTTCAGGCGGTGGTCCCCGCTCATGTGGGCGATCCATAGTTTCAACCCCAGCCGGCGGAGCTGGCGCCGTTCCACATACGGTTTCTGCGCACCTCGTTATCGCCGAGCCCAAGACTGTCCTGGACTTCACCCATTTTCTCCCGGTAAAACCCAATTTTTCAATGAACTGAAATCCCTCGCGGTACGTATCAAGGTCATCAATCCGTCATCACGGGATAATCATGATCGATACGATCCGCACATGCGCCGCCGCGAAGCTCGCCTGCCAAGGGCTCATCGCCGCCCTTACCTTCGGTATGCTGACCGCGAACGCCGGCCTCGCGCTACACGAGGAGAGGCTCGATCCCCTGGCTCTCTATGGGGAGCGTCTGGCCTTCGATGTGTGGCGCAATGGGGAACGCGTGGGAGAGCATCTCGTGGTCTTCCACAGCGATGGTGACGCGCTCAAGGTGCGAACCCAAGTCGGTATCGAGGTCAAGGTCCTCTTCCTGAAGGCCTACAGATTCACCCACAGCTCGACCGCAGTGTGGCACGACGGCCGGCTCAAATCGCTGCGGGCCATGACCGACGATGACGGGGATCGCCGCGAAGTCACGGTGGAAGCCGACGACGAAGCCGGGACACTGCGCCTGCATGACGGCCAGTACTGGAATAGCGTTCCGTCCGGCACCTTTCCCTCCAACCATTGGCACGTTGGTGTTCTGCACCAACACATCGTCATCAACACCTTGACCGGAGAGGCCAGCGACGTGCGGATCATCCGGCTCGGTGAGGAGATGATCGAGACCGCCAACGGAACCCTGAGCGCCACCCGCTACGCCTACTCGGGCGATATCGACACGGAGGTCTGGTACGACGATCGGGGCCGTTGGGTGAAAATGAGGTTTCGTGCCGAGGACGGCTCGACGATCGAATACCGCTGCCGCACCTGCGCGGAGAGTGCGCTGTCGCTTTCCCGTCAATGACGGCTATCTTGACGCCCGGTGTCGCTTGGATCACGGGGGCCGGGACGGGTATCGGCCGCGGCTTGGCCCAACGCTTGGCCCATGACGGTTGGGACGTCGCGATCAGCGCCCGAACGCTTGTCGGCCTGACCAGCTTGGCGCGGGAGGCCGCGAACGCCCGCGGCTCGATCCACCCCTTTCCACTCGATGTGACGCGCGAGGCGGAGGTCGCCGCAATCGTGCCAAGGATCGAAGCGGACCTGGGTCCGATCGACCTGGCCATTCTCAACGCCGGAACTTATCTTCGCTTCGGCGCGAACGACTTTTCGCCCGGAGCCTTTCGCCAACAGGTCGAGGTCAACCTGATGGGCGTCGTCCAGGGGCTGGGCGCCCTTTTGCCGGGTATGATGGCGCGCCGGAGCGGCCACATCGCCGTCGTGTCATCGCTGGCAGGATATTGCGGCCTGCCGAAGGCCGCCGGCTACGGCGCCACCAAGGCCGCGCTCATCAACCTGTGCGAATCGCTGAGACCGGAATGCCAGGCCGCCGGGGTCGACATCACCGTCATCAACCCCGGGTTCGTCAAGACGCCTCTGACCGACAAGAACGAGTTTCCGATGCCCTTTCTCATCCCCGTCGATCAGGCCGTGGACGCGATCATGAGCGGCCTGGCGCGCAAACGCTTCGAGATCGCTTTTCCGTTGCGCTTCGCCTGGATCATGAAGCTGTTGCGCCTCCTGCCCTATCCCTTGTTCTTTTCGCTTACCCGCCGGTTGGTCTCGTGACGCCCTCCCAACGCCTCGACCGCTACATAGATTTTCTCGAAACCCTTACGCGGCCGAAGCTGACGCGGCTTGGCGACTTCGTCACCGCCGATGTGCGCTTCGCCGATCCCTTCCACGACGTCACGGGCCGCGAGGCGATGAGGGCGATCTTCGAGCAGATGTTCGAGGACGTCGGCGATCTTCGGTTTCGCGCCGGCGCACGTAGCGCCTCAGCCGAGCATGGGTTTTTTTCCTGGGTTCTCGAGGGGCGCTTAGGTAACCGGCCTTGGCGTGTAACGGGCATCACCGAAGTCGCCTTTTCTGATGACGGCGCCATTTGCGCCCACATCGATCATTGGGACGCAGCCAGCCAGCTTTACGAGCGCTTTCCTCTCATCGGGCCACTGCTCCGCCATCTAAGACGCCGAATCGCCGCTCGGGTCTAGCGTCCGAGGCTTGGGCGCCTTGCCAATCGCTCTTTTGGAAGACCAACGTGACTTGGCCGACCTCGACACCCCACTTGGTCACACGCGCCCGATTGAGCAGCACGCCGTCCGGCTGCAGAAACATCCAATCGTCGAAACGCACCCGCAACTTGTCGTCGCCGACCTTGAGGTCGATGACGTAGGTCCAGTTGAACGCGTTGCCCCGGCTCTCGCCTTCGGCGGTGCCGAGGATGTCCTCCGAGCGGCCTTCGTAGCGATGGTCATCTTGCTTGACGATTTTCCATATGCGCCGGTCGGTCTCTCCGTCGCTGAATAGGAAGTCCTCGTCCAGCGTCAGTTCCTTACCGTCCCAAGTGCCCTCGATATCGACCACGAACTGACGACGGAGATTGCCGAAGCGATCCTCGAAAATGCCCCAGGCGCGCGTCCGGCCGTCGAAGTAATCTTCGATCAGAAGCTCAGGCTCGGCGGCGGCAAAATCCTCTACCTTCATGTTCGAACATCCCGTCACTGCAACAATCAAGATCAAGGGCGCGACCAGGCCGACCAGGAGGGGTTTCATGTTCATAGCCCTCGGACCTCAGCTTTCTGCAAGCGCCGACGTATCGTTGCCTGACGCGCCTCGGTCAGCGGAAAATGCCAAACCACGGCCGTCACGATTAGCTTCAATACGACCGGAATGCCCGCATAGATCATCGGCAAGGGCCAAGTCGGGTTGGCCTCGCGCGGCCCTTGCGGGTCAAACCCGAAAAGAGCCAGCAACGGGAAAGCAATGACCACCGCACCCGCCAAAGCCAGCTTCGTCGCGAGGTTCCACAGCGAAAAAAGCGTCGCCGTGCGCTCGGCGCCAAAGCGCAGGCGGTCGTAGTCGGCGACATCGGCCTGCATGGCCGGAGGCAAACTCAGATCGGCACCCAGCGTCATGCCCGTCAGCACACATACGAAGAAAAAGATCTCCACCTCGCCCGGGCCGAGAAAGGGCACCACGGCAAAAGCCGCACAGGCCAACAGCATCGCCAGGCTCCAGACTCGATGCTTGCCCAGGTGGCGACTCATCCTCAGCCAAAGGGGTATGGCGACGATGCCGCTTACGAAGTAGGTCAGAATCAGGATACTCCGCCCCTTTTCACCGACCTCCAACGCATGATCCATATATAGAAGGAACAAGACCGCTGGTATCCCATTGGCCAATCCGTTGACCAACCAGGCGCCGATCAGAAACACGAAAGGCCGGTTGCGGAACAACTGAGCATAGGATCGCCAAACGACGTGCCCGGAGAGGGCAGCGACCCGCTCGGGAACCTTGACGAAGAGCAGGGCGATGCTCGGCAGGCCCAAGGCGACGGCCAGCCAGCCGATGGTGACCAGGGCCTCGGCCTCCGAACGCCCGTTCGCGACAAGGACCGCCGGCAGCACCGCCGCCAGCACCACACCGCCCAGCATCACCCCCTCGCGCAGCGCCGTCACCCGCGTGCGCTCGTGATAGTCGGTGGACAACTCGGCGCCCCAGGTGGTGTAGGGAATGGCGATTAGCGTCCATCCCGCATAAAGCAGCAAGCCCCAAACAATTAAGAATCCGGTACCGACGCCGGCTGGCGGATCGAACAGTTGGATGAGAGCCAGACCCGCGATCGGCGCACCGATCGCGATCCAAGGTCGCCGCCGCCCGAACCGGGTGGGCAGGCGATCGCTCAAAAGGCCGACGATCGGATCGCTGACCACGTCGAACAGGCGAATCGCGAAAAGAGCCAATCCCGTCGCGGTGAGACCTAATCCCAAGTCTTCGGCGTAATATTTTGGTAGATATATGAAAACCGGTATCGTGGGTAGGCCCAACACCATAGCCGGCATGGCATAGAAAATGAGCCTCGATCTAGCTAGGCCCGCCCCAACAACGGTCACATCTCGGCTTTCTCGAGCTTGAAGTGGCCGACGTCGATGAGCCCGGTGCGAAAACCGGCAGCGCAATATGAAAGGTAGTACTCCCACATGCGCTTGAATTGCGCATCGAAACCCAACTCAGCAATCTCAGACCAATGCCGCTGAAAGGCGTCGTTCCA
>JBFELD010000239.1:0-4683 GCA_041552375.1 Kiloniellaceae bacterium
CACGTATCCTCGTCAACTACTTGGACGATCCCCGCGACCGCCAGGCGCTGCGCGACGGTATGCATCTCGTACGGGAGCTGGTCGATCAGCCGGCGTTCCACGGCCTGCGGGGGGAGGAGCTGTTTCCCGGACCGGAAGCGCAATCGAATGAGGACCTCGATGCCAAGCTGGCCCAGGCGGTGGACACTCAATGGCATCTCTCCGGCACGGCCAAGATGGGAGCGGAGGCGGACCCCATGGCCGTGGTCGACCCGCATGGGCGGGTGCATGGGGCGGAGGGGCTGCGGGTGGTGGATGCCTCCGTCATGCCGCAAGTGGTGAACGGCAACACGAATTGCCCGACGCTTATGATTGCCGAGAAGATGAGCGATGCCATCCTCGGCCTGCCCCCGTTGCCCGGACTCGAAACCCAGGTATGGCGGAACCCGGCTTGGGAGACGGTGCAGCGCTGAGGTGGCGCCCCTTTACCGTTTGATGGCGAGAGGCGGGGCTGGTGCTAAGCCGCCAAGGTCTCGGAGACGACCCCAGCGCGAAGCCGGAGAGCGGCGTCCCCCACGATTCGCCGGACCGTCTCTTCATCGGTGCCGTCGCGGCGCATCAGGAGATGGACGATCGGGTCTCGCAAGAGGTCATCGAGCGTCGGCAGCGTCTGTTGGGGCCGGTTTTGATTGCTGACCATGGGTAACACCTCTCCTGATTGATCTCGCGCATGGTCACTCCTCATAGCATCTTATTCGTGATCAGCGTATGACGGCGGTCACAGTTCGGTCCGATGATCACGAGGGCGGCTCGACGGCGCGGCGATAAAGGTGCCAGGAGGCATGCCCCAGCACTGGCAGGACGATGAGTAGTCCGACCAGGCCCGAGAGCAGGGAAAGGCCCACCAGACCGGCGATGATCGCACACCAGATGATCATCGTTGCCCGGTTGGCTAGGACGACCTTGACGCTCGTCACCATCGCGGTGACGAAATCAACATCGCGGTCGAAGAGCATCGGGAATGACGTGACCGAAAAGGAAAACACCGCAAGCGCCAGAACCGCGCCCACGGCATTGCCGATGACCAGAAACAAGAGCCCCATCGGCGTGGTGAAGATCTCCCGCAGCAATTCCTGGGCGCTGAGTGACTTCAAGCCGAGGAATCCAAAAAAGAGAAGGGCGGCGATATCCATCCAGATGAACAGCGAAAAGCCAGTCACCAGGGCCATCCAGCCGAGATCACGACCGGCTGCGCTCCGAACCGATCCCAGGACATTGCCCCAAGACAGCGCCTCGCCGAGCTCGAGACCGCGACTGACGGCATAAAGCGCGGTCGCGACGAAGGGGGCGATCAAGGCAAAACCCGCCGCTAAGGGGTAAACGAGGAAGGGCAGATCGAACCGCAACAACAACAGGATGAGGATCCACCCACCGACCGTGTAAACGCCGCCGATGAACAGCCCGAAGTGAGGCGCCGCTCGGAAATCGCGAAGGCCGGCGGCCAAGATCTCCAGAATGTCGTTCATCGTAACCGGCCGCACCCCCGGCGGTTGGGCGGGCGCCGTGGCGGGGAGGGGGTCGGTCGTCACAGGATTGGTCATGGGGCGGCTCCCTCTTTCAAGACCCCGGCATGACCGGCGGCTCGATGAACACTTGCTCCCGCGGTAGCCCCGCGCCGCACCTGGCGAGGGCGGCAATCGCGAGTGCTGCCGCTGGCTGCATTCGGGTTCTATCGGGAAGGATAGCGTTTTTGTGTGGCGGCTGCCAAACGCCAGTTTACATCAAACGGTCGCCGGCGTGCATGCGGGCGGCGCCTGATACCAGACGATTCGAAAGTCTTCCGTGTAGGGCTCGCAAAAGTCGACGAACTCGCGGTGGAGCGGCGCCTCGCGGTAAGCGTTCATGTCCGCCTCGTCGGCGAAGGCCGAATGCAGCACCCAATTGAAGCCGCCATTGTCGTCCGCCTCATTCGCGGTCAGGTGGTAGGCGCGGGTTTCCGACAGCTCGGTACCGATGCGCGATACATAGGCGCGCATGGTCGCCATCACGGACGGATCTGCCCTGTCGTTCAGATTGAGCAGGACGATGCGGTTGATCATCATGCGACTCCTCTTTTCGACTCCAGCGTCACGGACGCCGCCGCTGGAGCCGATGACTGGTGGCGCATCGGCGCCAAGCGGTCGCAAGTGACGAGCCCCGGCGGCGCGGCCAGGACGTCCGGAATGCGATTGACGACGCTCGACGCCGTCGCATGTCCGGTGTCGAGGCCCTGGAGCCGCATTTCCGCCGGGGGCGCGCCATCGACGCGCCAGCTCATCCATTCGCCCTCGTCGTTGCCGGTCAGCCGAAGCTCGATCTCGGCTTGGGCGACCACGCCCTCGGCGGTCGTGACTCGGATGATCGTTCGCAGACCGGCGCACAAGCCCGGCGCGATGTCTCGTCCGAGGGCGGGACAGGCCGCTGGATGATCGAGAACCACGGGCTGCAGGCGCTCTTCCACCCGATCGATCGCGAGCCCGAGCGACGCGACGATCTGAGGCAGCAAGACGTGGTAGATCGAGCGCTCCGGGCCGGCGAGGTCGCCGACCGTATCGGGATCTTCTCCGACGCGCGTGAGGCGGACCACCTCCGGTCCGAAGCGGTTGACGTCGGTGACGCTGCGGTGATGGATCCCTCGAAGCTCCGTGCAGGGCCCGGTCAAGGTGTTCAGCGTCGCGATGCGATAGCTATCCCAAAGGCCGCAGCCGGTGAAGGTCACGCCGGTGGCCCGCGCTCGTCCGTCGAGCTCGCGCGCAAGCGCCGGATCGACGCCCGCGGGATAGGAACTCTCGGTGCCCAGACAAATGACGTTCAAGCCGGCCTCCAGCAGACGACAATGAATGTCGAAGGTGGCCGCCAGCCGGTCATGCACCGCGACGACAGCGATGTCGGCATCGAAACTTGTGAGATCGCTCGTCTCGGCATCGGCGATCGGCCGCCCGGCGAGCGCCGGTGATCCCGCCAGCTGGCCAAGATCGCGACCGACCTTGTCGCCGGCGCGATTGACCCCGCGAACATGCCAACCGCGTTGAGCCGCAAGACGCGCGACCGTCTGCCCGACGTTGCCGACGCCGTAGATGAGGACTCCCGTCGGCGCCTTATCCCGTGGTTGCGGTGGGAACGTCATCGATCTCTCCGTTGGTTGGTGAGTGGTCATAGCGCCGGATGCTAAGGAGCCACGAAGGCGATTGCACACCAAACTATCTAAGGGGTAGGGTCAGGAAAGCTGAGCCTGGAGGTGCGATGCGTTTGCCACCACTCAATGCTCTGAAGGCCTTCGAGGCTGCTGCGCGCCTTGGCGGTTTCGCGCGGGCCGCCGATGAGCTCCATGTATCGCCGGGCGCCGTCAGCCGCCATGTCAAGCTCTTGGAGGCGCACCTGGGCGTCCCTCTATTCGTGCGGCAGGCCCAGGGCCTCAAGCCGACCGGGACGGCTTTGGCTCTTTTGCCCAAGATCACGACGGCGTTCGAGATGATCGCCGCGGCGTCGTCCGAGGCTTCGGGCATGGCCCGGAGTTTGACCGTCATCGCGTCGCCGACCTTCGCCAATAGATTGCTAGTCCCGCGGCTTCCCGGCTTTACCGGCCTGTGGCCCGAGGTCGGCATATCGGTCGGCCTGTTGCTTTCGGATCTGACAGAGTTCGACGTTGCCTTACACGATTGCGGCATTGCGACCCTTCATGCGCCGCTTTGGCCCGATGGAGTGCGCGGAGCACGGATCAGGGCCGAGGAATTAACCCCCTTATGTGCGCCATCGCTGCTTCAGCCAAGCGCCGCGCGGTTACGGCCCGAAGACCTGAGGCGTCACACGCTCCTGCACATCTCCGCGTGTAGCGAGGACTGGCCCAGCTGGTTGAAGCGCAATGGTCTGCCGGAGGTGGTGGATCCCTCACGCGGGCCGACCTTCGAGACGGGAGAGCTGGCGATCCGCGCGGCGGTCGAGGGCCTCGGTGTCTTGTTGATGGACCGGTTTCTTGTCCAGCGCGAGCTTCGCAGCGGCGATCTGATCGATCTGTTCCCGGAAGCCGAGGCGATCGACAATGGTTACTTCTTTTTCTGTGCGAAACGGCGCTGGGATGACCCGCTGATCGCCTCATTCCGTGACTGGGTCTTGGCTGAGCTCTCGCAGGCTTCGGACGCCCGGAGATAAAGGTGATTGGCTGATCGAGCGCCGAGTGCGGACTTTGAAATAGGTCCGTGAAAGACACCTTTGCCGACCGTGACCTATCGCGCCTGACAATTGAAAGTGGTACTTTGCCCAAACAATAGATAAGGGAGAGGGGCTATGTGGCGCAGTGCGATATTGGTGGTTGTCGTCATTCTCATCGCGGTGGCAGGCGATCGGGATCTCGTGCGGCCGGCCGGGGCGGCCGAAGCCCTCGAGCTGTCGCAAGAGGATCGTGCGGCGATCGAGAAGTATCTCGGCAAGGGCGTGGTCGGCAAGGCGGTGCCGGGTAACCCGATCGCCGATGCGGCCAAGTTCTTCGCCTTCGAGGACGGCGCTTGGGAGTTCCAGTTCACCAGTGGCGATGACGAAGGCAAGACCCAAGCACAAAGCTTCAAGAAGCTCGAGCGCGACGACACGGGCACCAAAGGGCGCTACCAGAACGGCCCGGACTTGACATATTTCCTGCATCGCTCGGAGGACGGCAGCATCAACGTCACC
>JBFELD010000240.1:0-4649 GCA_041552375.1 Kiloniellaceae bacterium
ATCGCGGCGATGGCGATGAAGAAGCCAACGCCGAGCGCGACCCCGATCAAGGAGACGATCGTCTGCCGGCGCCGTCCGGCCAAATGCTTGATGGCGATATCGATCAACAGGCGCATCAGGGCGCGTCCTCGACCCGAACCTCCTGGCCGTCCTCGAAGTCCTCGCGTGGCTCGAGGACCACACGCTCGCCCTCGTCCAGGCCGTCGCGGATCTCGACGACGCCCTCGCCGAAGACCCCGGTGACGACCTCGCGCGCCCGTAAGATCTCGCCGTCGACGACCCAGACCCGTTTGCCGGCCAAGGCGTCTTCGGGGACCAGGAGCGCGGCGTCCTCCTCGCGCACGACGACGTTGACCTCCGTGGTCATGCCGACCATCAGCTTTGAGTCCGGAGGCAGCAGGATGCGCACGCGGTATTGCTTTTGCACCGGGTCACCCATCGGCGTGATCTCGCCGACGGTGCCCTCCATGACCTCGCCGGGATAGGCATCGGCCTTGATCAGAGCCGTCTTGCCCGGAGCGATGCGCGGGATATCCTCCTCGTCGACGTTGGCGGTGATCCAATAGGGCGCCTCGCTGCCCACCCAAAGCAACACATCGCCGGCCTGCACGACCTCGCCGATCTCGCCGTCCTTGCGGATGACGGCCCCGTCGATTGGCGCGCGAATGGTCAGGTCTTCGAGCTTCTGCCGTGCCACCCGGCCGAGTGCGCGGGCGCGGTCCAGGTCGGTCAGCACCCGGTCGTAGGTCTGCTGGCTGACGGTCTTGCGCTGCACCAGGTATTCGTAGCGTTCCAGCTCACCTTCGAGGAAGGAGACCCGCGAGACCAGCTCGTCCAGCGCGGCGCGCGCTTTGCGATCGTCCAGCCGCACGAGAACGTCGCCGGCCTCGACACGCAAACCCTCCTCGGCGGGATAGGCGACGATCCGGCCGGTTTCGGTGGAGGCGATCTTGGACCATCGGACCGGCTCGACGATCCCTGTTGCGTAAACCGCCTCGACCAGGGGGCCACGGCGCACCGTGGTGCTTTCCACCGAGACCGGCAACGCCAGCCATAGCCATGCGAGGGCACCGGCAACGGCGACTGCGAGAAGCGGAATTACGAAGCGCATGTGATTTGCTCGAAAGTGATGCGTGTTGGCCCGCTGGTGCTCATCGACCCGAGGAGGCCACCTCGAGATGCACGCCCAAGCAAGCCTCGATCTCTTCCTTGTCGAGCGTCTCCCTTTCCTCCAGATCGGCGATCAGGCGCTCGATCTGCCGGCGATGAGCATCGATAATCTCTCGTGCCCGGCCCTCGGCCTCGATCAGGAGCTTGCGCACCGCCTCGTCGACCTCGTGCGCCGTGGTCTCGCTGAAGCGCCGGGGCTGGGCGATCTCGCGGCCGAGGAAGGGGTGCTCCTCGCTCTGGCGCAGATCGATCGGTCCGATCTCCTCCGCCATGCCCCAGCGCGCGACCATCGCCCGGGCCAGCTGGCTGGCGCGGCGGATGTCGTCATCGGCGCCGGAGGAGACCGAGCCGAGGATGACCTCCTCCGCCGTGCGCCCGCCCAGCATGACGGCGATCTGGTCTTTGAGATAATCCTCGGGCAAGGTCTGGCGCTCCTCGTCCGGGATCATGTGAGTGCCCCCCAGCGAGCGGCCGCGCGGGATGATGGTGACCTTGTAGAGGGGATCGGCCTTGGGCAGATAGTTTGCTACGCCCGTGTGTCCGGCCTCATGAACCGCCAGGCGATGGCGCTCCTCCGGTCGGATGGCGAGCGTCCTGAGCGTCCCCATGATGAGCTTGTCGCGCATGGCATCGAAGTGCGCCATGGTGACCGCCCGGGCGTTCTCACGGGCCGCCGCCATGGCCGCCTCGTTCACCAGGTTTTTGAGGTCGGCGCCGGAGAATCCCGGGGTCGAAGCGGCGACGATATCGAGATTCACGTCGTCGGCCAATGGCACCTCACGGGTGTGAACGTCGAGGATGGCGCGGCGCGCGGCGCGGTCGGGCAGCTCCAGAGTGACATGACGGTCGAAGCGCCCGGGGCGCAGGAGTGCCGGGTCGAGAACGTCGGGCCGATTGGTCGCGGCCAGGACGACGACCGCCTCGTGTCCGGAAAATCCGTCCAGTTCGGCCAGGATTTGGTTAAGCGTCTGCTCGCGCTCGTCATTGCCGCCGCCAAGGCCGGTGCCGCGCACCCGCCCGACGGCATCCAACTCGTCGATGAAGATGATGGCCGGCGCGCGCTTCTTGGCCTCGTCGAACATCTGGCGCACGCGCGAGGCACCGACCCCGACGTAAAGCTCGATGAACTCCGAGGCCGAGGTGTGAAAGAAGTTCACGTCCGCCTCGCCGGCGAGCGCCCGGGCGAGCAGCGTCTTGCCGGTGCCCGGCGGACCCATGAGGAGCACGCCGCGTGGCGGCTCGGCGCCAAGCTTACGGTAACGTTCCGGGTCGCGCAGAAAGTCCACCAGCTCGGCGATCTCACGCTTGGCGTTGTCCTGACCGGCGACGTCGTCGAAGGTCACATGGCGCTTGCTCTCACGCTCCTCCCTCGCTGATCCGGACAGAAAATCGGTCGGCGAGCGGCCGCCGAAGCGTCCGGTGACGTTGTGTTGCATTCGGTTCCAGAACCAGAAATAAAGAGCGAACAGGAAAACCCAGGGCAAGATTCCGAGCAGCCACCCGCCGGTGCCGCTCTCGGGCTTGCTGCGGATGACGACGCCCTTCTCCTCGAGCAGAGGCAAGAGCGTGGGGTCGTCGGCCTCGGGCAGGAAGACGCGGAAGCGATCACTTGCGGGCACGCGCTCATCAAGCTGTAGGGCGTCCTTCAAGAGAGCGGTGGCTTGGCGTCCTTGGAGATCCACCTCGGAAACCAGGTCCTTCTTCACCCACTCCTTGAACTGGCTGTAAGGCGCCTCGGGCACGGGCGGGGAGGTGTCGCCGACATAGCTCAGGACCAGGACCGTCATGATCACGGCGAGAATGGCCCAGATCCACGTGTTGGCGAGATTCTTCATTCCGTGTGTCGCTCTCTCATTCCTTTGCGGGCCGCCGCCTAGCCGCGCTCGCTCCAGATCAACAGAACTCTGGTGTTTCGAGCATTGATTTGGGTCAGCCGATCCCTCGCAACTTGACTTGAATCATTGCCGGGATGACAGGTTGGCGCAACCTTCGCGGCGGGCGGCAAGCGACCGCTCAGCCAAGACGAGGGACTGATCACGATGCTCAGCCGGCACCCGGAGACCGATCTCGCCCTCTTCACCGATCAGTATGAGCTCTCCATGATGCAGGGCTATCGGGCGGAGGAGATGGACGGCGTTGCCGTCTTCAGCCTGTTCATCAGGCGCCTGCCGGCCACCCGCAACTACCTCCTCGCCTGTGGCTTGGAAACGGTTCTAGATTACCTCGAAAATCTGCGCTTCACCGAGGAAGACCTCGCCTATTTGCACGGGCTTGGCCAGTACGCGCCGGACTTCATCGAGAGCTTGTCGGACTTTCGTTTTAAAGGTGACGTCTTCGCGGTGCTTGAGGGAACGCCCGTCTTCGCCAACGAGCCGATCGTCGAAATCGAGGCTCCGATTGCCCAGGCCCAGTTGGTCGAGACCTTCATTATGAACCAGGTGCACTTGGCGACGATCTTGGCCTCCAAGGCGGCGCGCGTGGTCGATGCCGCGGCCGGACGGGCGGTCGTCGACTTCGGCTCGCGGCGCATGCATGGCATCGATGCGGCGTTGAAGGCGGCACGGGCCTTTTACATCGCTGGCCTGGCCGCGACCTCGAACCTGCTCGCCGGCTCATGCTACGGCGTGCCGGTCACCGGGACCATGGCGCACAGCTTCATTCAGGCGCACGACAGCGAGATGGCTGCCTTTCGGTCTTTCGTGCGTCAGTTTCCCGAGACCATTTTGCTGGTGGACACATACGACACCCTCGAAGGGGTGCGGCGCGTGATCGGGCTTGCGCGAGAGCTGGGCGAGGGGTTTCGGGTCCGTGGGGTCCGGCTCGATTCGGGCGATCTCGGCGGGCTGGCCAAGGCGGCCCGCGATCTACTCGATGAGGCCGGGCTCGGGCAGGTGAAGATCTTCGCCAGCGGCGGGTTGGACGAGATCGAAATCGAACGGCTTTTGGGTGAGGGCGCGCCGATCGATGGCTTTGGCATCGGCACGGCGCTGGGCGTCTCGCAGGATGCGCCCGGCCTCGATATCGCTTACAAGCTGGCCGCCTATGAGGGCCGCGGCCGGCTGAAGCTCTCGGCCGGAAAGCCGATCTTGCCGGGCCGAAAACAAGTCTTTCGCCTGGAGGAGGGGGGGCGCGCCGTTGGCGATGTCATCGCCCGGGCCGAGGAAAGCCTGCCCGGACGGCCGTTACTGCGGCCGGTGATGCGCGCAGGCCGGCGGCTCGCGCCGATCGAGCCGCTGACGGAGATCCGGGAGCGCGCCGCCGCCGAACGAGCGTTGCTGGCGCCAACGTTGCGCACTCTCGTGCCCGCCGATCCGGCTTATCCGGTGGCGGTCAGCGCCAGTCTATCGGGCTATCAGGAGGACGTGCGGCGCGCCGTGCTGAGCGAAGCCTAGCTCACCAGCAATACCGGCGTGTCACGGTCCAGGAGTTCGCGGCGGCTCTCCTCCGGGAGGTCCTCGGCCAGGGCGACCACCAGCCGC
>JBFELD010000241.1:0-4643 GCA_041552375.1 Kiloniellaceae bacterium
CGCGGCCTGAGGGTGATCTGCACGGCACGCAAGCTGGAGAACCTCGAGGAGGTCTGTGCCGGACGTGATGGCAAGGCCTATCCGCTGGCCCTTGATGTCACCGACGCGGCGGCCTCATCCGCCTGTATAGAAAACCATACCGATGATTGGCGGGAGATCGACATTCTGGTGGCCAACGCCGGCTCGGACGTGGGTGGCCGGGTTCGCTTCGACGAGGGAGACATGGCCGACTGGGCCGCGACGGTGGAGACGAACGTGATCGGCCTCATGGCCGTCTGTCACGCCGTCCTGCCGGGCATGTTGGCGCGCGGCCGGGGCCATATCGTCACGCTCGGCTCCATCGCGGGCCTTCGCACCTATCCGGGCGGCAACGTCTATGCCGCGACCAAGTACGCCGTGCGCGCCTTTACCGACGGGCTACGCCGGGACTACAAGAACGACCCGATCCGCATTACCGAAGTCCTGCCCGGCCTGGTGCGGACTGGCTTTGCCGAAGCCCGCTACCGGGGCGACAGTAACAAGGCGGCTGAATTCTATGACAGTTTCCCGGCGGCGCTGGAGGCCCGGGACATCGCCGCCGCAACCCTCTTCGCGCTCGAGCAGCCGCGGCAGGTGAATATCTCCCAGATCGTGGTCGTGCCGACGGGAGACAAATAAGCAATGCAAGGATAGGGAACACCATGGAGCGACAAGCGAGCCAAAGTCTCACCGACGACATTCTCGCCCTTGACCGGCACCTGGTGCACTCCTTCGCGGATCTCTCCGCCTTGAAGGAGGAGGGCGCGCGCACCGTCATCGCCGAGGCCGACGGAGCCTACGTCTACGATGCCGACGGCAACAGGTTCCTCGACGGCATCGGCGGCCTGTGGTGCGTGAACGTGGGGCATGGGCGACGAGAGATCATCGAGGCGGTGGCCGAGCAACTTCGCAAGCTGGACTACTATTCGACCTTCTACAACCTGACCCATCCGCAGGCCGCGCGCCTGGCCGGGAAGATCGCGACAATGGCGCCGGGCTCCTTGAACCACGTCTACTTCGCCAATTCCGGGTCGGTCGCCAACGACACCGCGGTGCGCATCCTGCACTATTACTTCAACCGGCTCGGACAACCGGCCAAGAAGAAGATCCTGTCGCGCATCGGCGCCTATCATGGCTCGACCCACCTGGCCATCGCAATGACCACGCCGGCCTACCGCGAGGGTTGGGATTCGGCCGATGAGTTGGTCCATTTCCTCTCCTCACCCTATTCCTACCGGCGCCCGGATGGCATGAGCGGGCCAGAATTCCTGGATTTCCTGATCGAGGAGTTGGTCGGGACGATCGAGGAGCTGGGAGCCGAGAGCATCGCCGCCATGATCGCCGAGCCGATCTTGGGCGCTGGCGGCGTCATCGTCCCGCCGGAGGGCTATCACCGCCGCACCAAGGAGGTCTGCGAGCGCTACGACATCATGTACATCTCCGACGAGGTGGTGACGGCCTTCGGCCGCCTCGGGCATATGTTCGCCTCGCGGGAGGTCTTCGGGATCCAGCCCGACATCATCACCACGGCCAAGGGGCTCACCTCGGGCTACCAACCGCTATCGACAGCCATTCTCTCGGACGAGATCTTCGAGGTCATATCCGGACCGGGCGGGCTTTTCCTCCATGGCATGACCTATTCCGGCCATCCGGCCGCCTGCGCCGCGGCCTTGGCCAACATCGCGCTCATGGAGGACGAGGACATCTGCGGCCACGTGTGGGTCCAGGGCGTCCGCTTCGCCGAAGCCCTCAAGGCCCTCGAGGACCTACCGATCGTCGGGGAGGTGCGCGGCAGCCACTTCATGCAGGGAATAGAGTTCGTGCGTGACCAGGCCTCGAAAGAGCCGCTGGCCGACGAGGCCGACGTCGGCGGGCGGATCGCCGCACACGCGCAGGCGCGTGGCCTGATCGTCCGGCCGCTGGGCCACAGGGCCGTCCTCTCGCCACCGCTGATCCTGGGCGAGCCAGAGATCGATTTTGTGGCGAGCACCCTGCGTGAGAGCATCGCCGCTTCCATGGAAGATCTGGCGGGCGAGGGTTTCCTGTGAGATCCGGCCTCCGCGAGGATCACCCCGCGTAGCGTCGCCCCAGCTCCGCAAGGCCATCCGCCCAGGGCCGAGCGGCCTCCAGGGTCTTTCCGATACGCAATACGGTCGGATCGTCGAAGCGTCGGCCGACGATCTGGATCGCCGTCGGCAGGCCCGATGACGTTATGCCCGAGGGCACCGACAAGGCTGGACACTGAGCCACGTTGTTGAAGAGCGCCGTCATGTCGAGGCCGTGGAAGCGCCCCTCGGCGTCGACCTCGTCGAAATCCCGATCGGCGGCGTTCTGGTCCGGCGGCGGCAGCGCCATGGTCGGGCAGAGCAACGCATCGTGGTCGCGCAGGATCGGCACCAGGGCATGCCACTGCCGGGTGCGGATCTCCTCGGTCTTGCGGTAGGCGACGGCGTCCATCGCCATGCCCGTCTCGATCAGTGCCAGGACCGCGGGGTCGAGTTTGTCGCGGTAGTCCGGCAAGATCTCCGCCGCCGCGGCGGCAAGATAGACCGCCCAAATGTCGTTCCAGGCATCGACCATCTCCTTGCTCCAGGCAAGCTCCACCTCCTCGATCACGGCGCCGGCGTCGGTCAGCGCTTGGCAGGCGGCACGCAGGTTGGCCGCGACCTCCGGGTCGACGGCGTAGAAGCCGAGGTCCTCGCTCAGCGCCAGGCGCAGCCCGCGCAGGTCGCCCGGGATCGGATCGGGCAGCGGAATGGGCGCGCGTTGGCTCATGATGTCGACCTCGTCGGGTCCTTCGGTGACGCGTAGAAAGAGCGCCGCGTCCTCGACCGTCCGGGCCAAGGGTCCGAAGTGGGAGATGGTGTCGAAGACGGTGTTGACGATGTCCATCGGAATGCGCCCGAGGCTGGGCTTAAGCCCCACGATCCCACAGAAGGCCGCCGGAATGCGGACCGAGCCGCCCATGTCGGTGCCTTCGGCCAGCGGCACGCAGCCGCTCGCCACCGCCGCGCCCGATCCGCCGGAGGAGCCGCCGGCGCACTTGGTCGGATCCCAGGGATTGACGGTATCGCCCCAAAGCGGGCTGCGGGTGAAGCTCGAGAAGGCGAACTCCGGCGTCGTGGTCTTGCCGACCATGATGGCACCGGCAGCCAAAAGCCGCCGCACGAGCACAGGGTCTTCCTCGGGCACCCAGTGCTCGAAGGCGTAGGAACCGCGGGTCGTGCGTTTGCCCTTGGTCGGCGTGAAGTCCTTGATGGCGATGGGGACGCCGTGCAGGGGGCCTATCTCCTCTCCCCTCATAACGGCTGCCTCGGCCGCGCGGGCCTTTTCCAAGGCTTCTTCGGGATAGACGAAGGCGAAGGCGTTGAGGATGGGCTGGACCCGATCCATGCGCGCCAATGATTGCCGCACAGCGTCGACCGGGGAAACCTTGCGGGCCCGGATCGAGGCGGCCAATTCGGTTGCGGAGAGGCTACAGAGGTCAGTTCCGGTCATAGGTTCGGCTCGCTTGACCAATCCGTGGTCAGTTCGGCAATTTCCCGGCGGAAGGGCAAGTGGTCGCCGTCGTCGATCGGCTCGTCCAGGTTTTCGGCGTACTTGCGCCCGCCATAGACGGCGGCGGCGATGGTCCCGGGCGCCAGGGCATCACCGATCGCGATGACCGAGCGAACGCCGGCCTCCGGCCACTCCTGGCGCCGCGCTTTCAGATCGAGCAACAAGGCCTCCTCCGGCAGGCGCGCGGTCACCAGCACCGCCGCCTCGCACCCTAGGGTCTCTTCGCGGCCAGTGAGGACGCACACGAGCCGGGCCGCGTCCGCGTCCAGGGCCGTGACCGCGGCGTGCGGGCGGATCTCCACCCCGAGCTCGATCAGGCGGGCCTGGATGCGGTGCTGCTCGAAGGTGTTGTGGGTCCAGTTGGAGACGTCGGCGAGCGGTGTTACCAGCGTGACCTCATGCCCCTCTCCGGCCAAGAGCTCGGCCAGCACGCCGCCCATGTAGTAGTGGTCGTCATCGTAGAGCAGAACCCGCTTGCCCGCAGGACGGCGCCCGGCCATCAGGTCGTCGGGGGTCAAGACCTCCATCCCCTCGGCGATGGGGATGGGCGCGGTGTGAAAGCGGGCGACCCCGTCGGCGCGCCAATGGCTGCCCGTGGCAATCGCGACATGCTCGAAGCCGAAGGCCAGGACGTCTTCCGCCGTGAGGGCGCTGTCGAAATAGACCTCGACATTGGGCAGCTTGGGGAGCTGCTGTAGCCGGTAATCGCGCACCCGCGCCCAAGCGGCCAGACCCGGCAGGCGGGCCTCCAGGCTCACACGCCCGCCCAGCTCCGTGCCCGCCTCGGCGAGTGTTACCGCGTAGCCGCGTTTGCCGAGAGCCTGTGCCGCCTCCAGCCCCGCCGGACCGCCGCCGACGATCAGCACCTTGGCCTCGCTTTCCCGGGCGCGGATGCGCTCCGGATGCCAGCCGCGCCGCCACTCCTCCCCCATGGTCGGGTTCTGTGTGCAGCGGATCGGTGTGCCGGTGCCGTTGGTCGCGATGCAGACATTGCAGCCGATACATTCCCGGATATCGTCGATTCGGCCGACTTCGATTTTCTTGGGCAGGAACGGGTCGGCGATCGA
>JBFELD010000242.1:0-4640 GCA_041552375.1 Kiloniellaceae bacterium
GGTCGAGTACATCAAGGGCTCGCACCGGTGGGGCCACCGCTACAAACCCGCCACCTTCAGCGGTGAGCACGACTACCGAGAGTCCCTGCCGCCGGTCCCCGATATCGAGGCCATGCGAGGCGAGTTCGAGATCGTGCAGTTCGAGCTGCGACCTGGCGATTGCACCGTCCATCACGGCCTGCTGGTGCATGGCGCCCCCGGCAATCTACGAACCGACCGCCGCCGCGCCAGCGTCACCCGATGGGCCGGGGAGGATGTCGTCTATCGCCCGCGCGAGGGCCTGCAGGACATGCCGGCCGACCCCGACATCGCGCCTGACGGACCGATCGATTGCGATCTCTGGCCGCAGGTTTGGCCTCGGGGTCACTTGTCATCGGGCGAAACGCGCTTACCTTAAGCTCAGCCGATGCCCGTTTTCTCTCTGGAAATGCGGGTGAAAGGGGGCTAAAACCCTTGCTTTCGCGCAGGGGCCGGGGCTTTGGTCCGTCCGACCGGCGAGCGCACGGGCGCCCGATGCGCGGACGGTGGCTCGAACCCTCACGCAAACAGGAAGGTGAAGGGGGCCTGTCATGGCTCAAACCTGGACTCCTCGATCCTGGCGATCGAAGTCGATCCGGCAGGTTCCGGACTATCCCAACCCCGATGCTTTGGCCGAGGCCGAGGCGACCTTGAGCGGCTATCCTCCGCTGGTTTTCGCCGGGGAGGCGCGGCGTTTGCGCGGGCAACTCGGCAAGGTCGCCGAGGGTCGGGCGTTTCTCTTGCAGGGTGGTGATTGCGCGGAGAGTTTTGCCGAGTTTCACCCGAACAACATTCGCGACACCTTCAAGGTGTTGCTGCAAATGGCGATCGTCTTGACCTTCGGCGCCAGTTGCCCGGTGGTCAAAGTCGGGCGCTTGGCCGGTCAGTTCGCCAAGCCTCGCTCGACCCCCACGGAGGTCCAGGGCGGCGTCGAACTGCCCAGCTACCGCGGCGACATCGTCAACGGCATCGACTTCGAGGCCGGCGCGCGCGAGCCGGATCCCCAGCGGTTGATCCGTGCCTACAATCAGTCGGCCGCCACGCTCAACCTGCTGCGCGCCTTCGCCCAGGGTGGCTTTGCCGATCTGCACAAGGTCCACCAATGGAACCAGGAATTCGTTGCCGCATCGCCCCAGGGACGCCGCTACGACGAGTTGGCCAGGCGCATCGACGAGACCCTGGCCTTCATGGAGGCCTGTGGTCTCACGCCCGATAAGGTGCCGGAGTTGCGCGAGACCGAGTTCTACACCAGTCATGAGGCGCTGCTGCTGTGGTACGAGGAGGCGCTCACCCGTCAAGACAGCCTCACCGGCAAGTGGTACGACTGCTCGGCCCACATGCTGTGGATCGGGGACCGGACGCGTGGCCTCGAGGAGGCGCATGTCGAGTTCCTCCGCGGTGTCGGCAATCCGATCGGCATGAAATGCGGGCCGACGACAGAGCCCGACGATCTTCTGCGCCTGATCGACCGGCTCAATCCGGAGAACGATCCCGGACGCCTGACCCTGATTGCGCGCATGGGCGCCGATAAGGTGGCCGAGCACTTGCCGCCTTTGATCCGCGCCGTTGCGCGCGAAGGGCGGCAGGTCGTGTGGTCTTGCGATCCGATGCACGGCAACACGATCAAGTCGGGCAATGGCTACAAGACGCGGCCCTTCGACCGGGTGCTTGCCGAGGTGAAGAACTTCTTCGCCGCACACCGGGCCGAGGGGTCCTACGGCGGCGGAGTGCACTTCGAGATGACGGGGCAGGACGTGACCGAATGCATCGGGGGCGCTCAGGCGATCAGCGAGGAGGCGCTCGGCGACCGTTATCACACGCACTGCGACCCGCGACTGAACGCCAGCCAATCGCTGGAGCTGGCGTTCTTGATCTCCGAGGCCTTGAAGGCGGAACGCGAGGCCCTTCGAGTCGATCGACCGCAGGCGGTCAGCGCCACCTAGGAGCGGGGCGAGGATCTCCGGAGGGTCGGTGAGCCAAAGAGGAGCACCATGGCGGAGGACCTGAAGCACGGCCCAAAAACCGAGCTGCGCTGGGAGCCGCGGGAGGAAGCGGAGGTCGCCGACTGGAGCGACCACTATTTCCTGCGGACCAAGAAGGCCGTCGAGCGCTTCGGCGATATCATCGTCACCTATGCGGTCTTCATGCGCCGACCTGTGATCTCGGCCCCGAGGCTTGCCATGTCGTGGCTTGAAGACATGGCCCGGCGGCGCGGCACGGCTTTCGATGTCGAGCTCTGCTATGCGGAAGGCAAGTGGGTCGGTGCCGGCGAGCCGATCATGTACATCACCGGCCCGCTGACGCAGTTGGTGGACTTGGAGACGATCTTGCTGCAGATGCTGGGTCCGCCCTGCGTGGCCGCCTATAACGCCTATACGATGTGCGCCGATCTGCCGAAGGTGGCCTTCCTCGCCATGGATGCGCGCCACTGCGCCGGGCCGGCGATGGCCGAGTCCATGGCTTATGCCGCATCGGTGGGCAGTGAGCGGGCACAGCGCAAGGTGGGCGCTGTCGGCTTCGTCGCCAACGCCACCGAGGCGACGGCGGGCTACTTCCCGGCCAAGCGCGCCAAGGGCACCATGCCGCATGCCTTCATCGGCTATGCCGGATCCACGCTGCGCGCGGCGGAGATGTATGACGAGACCTTTCCCGGGGAGCCGATGACCGTGCTCGTCGATTATTTCGGCCGCGAGATCACCGACTCCTTGACCGTGTGCCGGCGTTTTCCGCGTCGCGCGGCCGCGGGCGAGCTGTCGATGCGCGTTGACACCCCTGGTAGCCGCTTTGTCGAAGGGTTGGATCCGCCGGCCTCCTACGCCGTTCTCGAACGCCATGCGCCGCAGGCCGTGCGTGGCTACCGTAGCGAGGCCGAGTTACGCTACCTGGTGGGGGCCGGGGTCTCGGCCGCTGCCGCCTGGACTTTGCGCGAGGCGCTCGACCGGGAGGGCTTCGACAAGGTCAAGATTGTCGCTTCCTCGGGCTTTGGGCCGGCCAAATGCAAGCTGATGGCCGAGGCTGATGCGCCCCTCGACGCGATCGGCACGGGCAGCTATCTGCCCGAGCGTTGGTCGGAGACCTATGCCACGGCGGACATCGTTGCCTACGACGGTGTGCCGCGGGTGAAGGTCGGCCGCGAGTTCCTGCTCAAAAAAACGGGAGCTGTGCGATCATGAGCGATGCCCCCACGAGTGATGCCCCCACGAGTGATGCCCCCACGAGTGATGAACGGGTCGAGGAGCTGATCGAGGGCTTCGAGTTTCTCGATGATTGGGACGAGCGCTTTCGCTACATCATCGATCTCGGCCGCAAGCTGAAGCCGATGCCCGAAGCTTTGAAGAGTGACGAGACCAAAGTCGATGGCTGCACCAGCCAGGTTTGGATGGTCGCCCGGATCGATGGCGATCCCCCCAGGATCACCTTTCTCGCAGACAGTGACGCCCACATCGTGCGTGGCCTGATCGCCATCCTGATGGCGCTTTATGATAGCCGCACGGCGCGCGAGATTCTTGATCTCGATGCCGAGGGAACCATCGCCCGGCTCGATCTGGCGCAGCACTTGAGCCCCAACCGGGCCAACGGGCTCTTCGCCATGGTCGGGCGCATCCGCACCTTTGCCGCCGACGCGCTGGCGGCGGACGCGACCGTCTGAAGCCTTCGGCGCCATGACCCGCTCTCTCAAGATCGCATTGGCCCAGATCAACCCCACGGTGGGTGATGTCGCCGGCAATGCGGCGAAGGTGCGCGCGCGCCGCGCCGAGGCCGCCGCGGCCGGTGCCGAGCTGGCGATCTTCACCGAGATGTGCCTGTCCGGATATCCGGCCGAGGACCTGGTCTTGAAGGGCATGTTCCTGGAAGAGGTGCGCGAGGCGCTGGAGGCTCTGGCTGGTGAGACCGCCGACGGCGGGCCGGCGCTGATCGTCGGCGGGCCCTGGCGCGAGAACGCCGGGGAACCACCGCGCGGCCGGGTCGTGAATGCCGCCTTCCTGCTCGATGGCGGTGTGATCCAGACCTACCGGGCCAAGCACGAGCTGCCCAACTACGGCGTTTTCGACGAGGTGAGGATCTTCAAGGCCGGACCGCTGCCGGGGCCGGTCAATGTCCGCGGTCTTCGCCTGGGGCTGATGGTCTGCGAGGACATGTGGTACGCCGATGTGGCTGAATGCCTGGAAGAGTCGGGCGCCGAGGTGCTGGCGGTGATCAACGGCTCGCCCTTCGAGACCGATAAGATGGATGAGCGCTTGCAGCTTGCGGTGGCGCGGGTGGTCGAGACCTCCTTGCCTCTCATCTACGTGAACCAGGTTGGCGGCCAGGACGAGCTGGTCTTCGACGGCGGCTCCTTCGTGCTCGACCGCGACTGCCAACTCGTTGCCCAGTTGCCGAGCTTCCGCGAAGCCCTTCAGGTCATGGAATTGCGACAGGAGGACGATGGCTGGCATCCGGCCGGTGGTTCCATTACGCCGTCGCCGGACGGCTTGGAGGCGGTCTATCGCGCGCTGATGTTAGGGCTCGGGGACTACGTCGATAAGAACCGCTTCCCCGGCGTGATCCTCGGCCTATCCGGCGGCATCGACTCGGCGCTCTCGGCCGCGGTGGCCGCCGATGCCTTGGGGCCGGAGCGTGTA
>JBFELD010000243.1:0-4601 GCA_041552375.1 Kiloniellaceae bacterium
GGCCAAGGGTCCCCGAGGCACAGATCGACCCGCAAGCGAGCTTCGGGTCGTATCCGGCCTTCAGCATCGACGGCAGCGAGAGGAGGCCCATGGTCACGACCGTGGCCCCGACGATGCCGGTGGACGCCGCCAGCAGCATGCCGACGAAGATAACCGAAAGGCCCAAGCCACCGCGCATGGTGCCAAAGAGCAGCCCCATGGTTTCCAATAGTTGCTCGGCGATCTTGGAGCGCTCCAGCATGACGCCCATGAAAACGAATAGAGGCACCGCGACCAGTAGCTCGTTGACCATGACGCCGAAATAACGCGAGGCCAGCGCCCCCATGAAGGCGAAATCGAAAACTCCGAGAAGCCAGCCCAACCCGGCGAAGCCGATCGCCGTTCCGGCAAGCGTAAAAGCGACGGGGAACCCGAGCAGAAGGATCCCACAGGCGACTGCGAACATCGCCAGGCTCAAAACCTCGGCCAAGCTCCGCGGGTCCATGTCAGCCATCCTCCCCGGCGTTGCCGTCGCCAGCTACCTCCGCCTGCGAGCGCCCGGCCAGCGTCAGGCCGCTGCGCGCCGCCAGGGCGAGGCCCTGTAGGGCCAACAGCAAGCAGAAGGCGATGAGGACCGACTTGAGCAAGTAGAGGCCGGGCAGCCCGCCCGCCTCGCGCGACTCCTCGAGCCGGGACCAGGATTCGACGACGTAGGGAACCGCGACCCAAGACACGAGGCAGACCAAGGGCAGGAGCAAAAAAGCCGCGCCCAGGAGGTCGACCAGTGCCTTGTAACGGCGCCCGGCGGATCGGTAGAAGATGTCGACCCGGACATGGCCGTCGTGCAACAAGGTATAGCCGGCGCCGACCATGAACACGATGCCGTGCATCCAGACGTAGGATTCCTGTAGCCACACCCATCCGATGGCATAGACGTAGCGCAGCACGACCACGACGAAGGTAACGAGGACCATGGCGAGCGTCAGCCAAGCGACGCCCCGGCCAATAATCTCATTCAAATTGTCGGTGAAGCGGACAAAGCGGGTAAGCACTTCCATAACGCACTGGCCCTTGGGCAATGAAACAGCCCCCTCCGGTGGGGCCTCTCGCTTCTAGCGGACCAGGCCGCATTTAGCCAGGGAAAAGGCCGGCGGCGGCGCGTGCCGTGTCAGGCCTAAGAGCCGAATTTGTTGGTGCGCGGAAAGCCGGTCGGCGGCAGGCGCCCGGCCTGCGCGCGGCGGCCGATCCAGGCGGTGAGGTCCGTCTCGGTGCGCGTGCGCCCGGCGCCGGCGAACCAGGACAGCCCCTCGGTCAGACGGAAGGCCTTCACGTCCGAAAGGCCGCCATCCCTGTAGCGCTGCAGGATGACGCCGCGCCCACGGGTCATCTCCGGCATCTCGTCACGTGGAAAGATCAGGAGCTTGCGGTTCTCACCGACGACGGCGATGCTGTCGGCCTCCTCGTCGACCACCGTGCAAACCGCCGCCTCCACGCCCGAGGCGAGGTTCAAGACCTGCTTGCCGCTGCGGGTCTGGGCGATGACGTCATTCTCGGGCACCGTGAACCCGCGCCCGTCGCCCGAGGCGATGAGCAGCGTTCGTCCCGGCTCATGAACCTTGAGTGCCACCGCATCCTGATCGTTGGGCAGATCGATCATCAGCCGCAGCGGCTCGCCGAAGCCGCGCCCGCCGGGCAGCTTGTCGACCGCCAGCGTGTAGAAGCGCCCGTTGGTGGCGAAGACCAGCAGCTTGTCGGTGGTCTGAGCCTCGACAGCGAAACGGGCGCGGTCGCCTTCCTTGTAGCGGGTCTCGGGCAGTTGCTCGAAGTGCCCTTTCATGGCCCGGATCCAGCCTTTTTCCGAGCAGAGGATGGTTACCGGCTCGCGCTCGATCACGGCCTCCAGGGGGATCACCACGTCGTCGGGCGCCCCCGACAACTCGGTGCGGCGGCGGCCCAGTGGCGTCGTGGGCCCAAAGGTCTTGCGCAGGGCCTTCACCTCGTCGGCGATCATGCCCCAGCGGCGCTTCTCGTTCTTCAGCAGAGCCTCGAGGTCGCTCTGTTCGGCGGACAGCTCGCCATGCTCGCGCTTGATCTCGATCTCCTCGAGCTTGCGCAGGGCGCGCAGGCGCATGTTGAGGATCGCCTCCGCTTGGGCATCGGTCAGCTTCCAGCGCTTCATCATTGCCCGCTTTGGGTCGTCGTCCTCGCGGATCAGGCGGATCACCTCGTCCAAATTGAGATAGGCGATCAAGTAGCCCTCGAGCACCTCGAGCCGGCGGGCGATCTTCTCGAGACGATGGTTGCTCCGCCGCAACAGCACCTGGTGGCGATGGTCGAGATAGGCCTGCAACGCATCACGCAACGACATGACGCGCGGCGTGTTGTCGGCATCGAGCACGTTCATGTTGAGCGAGACGCGGCTTTCCAGCTCGGTCTGGCGGAACAGCGATTCCATCAGAACATCGGGATCGACATTGCGGCTCCGCGGCTCGAGAACCAGACGGACCTCCTCGGTGGACTCGTCGCGCACGTCGGCCAGCATGGACAGCTTGCGCGCCGCCATGAGCTCGGCGATCTTCTCCACCAAGCGGGATTTCTGCACCTGGAAAGGCATCTCGGTGACGATGATCTGATAGCCGCCGCCCTTTAGCTTCTCGGTCTCCCATCGCGCCCGCAAGCGGAAGGACCCGCGACCCTTGCAATAGGCCTCGAGCAACGTCTCGCGTTCCTCCACCAGGACCCCACCGGTCGGAAAATCGGGCCCCGGCATCAAGCTCAAGAGCTTGTCGATGGTGGCCTTCGGCGTCTTGATCAGATGCAGCAGCGCATCGCAAATTTCGGCCACGTTATGGGGCGGAATCGCGGTCGCCATGCCGACGGCGATGCCTTGCGCCCCGTTGGCCAGAAGATTGGGGAAGGCCGCCGGCAGCACCACCGGCTCCTCTGCCTCGCCGTCATAGGTCGCACGGAAATCGACCGTATCCTCGTCGATGCCTTGCAGCAGAAATTCGGCAACCAGGGTCAATCGCGCCTCGGTATAGCGCATGGCCGCGGCGTTATCGCCGTCGATATTGCCGAAGTTGCCCTGCCCATCGATCAGTGGATAGCGCAGGGCGAAGTCCTGGGCCAAGCGCACCAGCGCATCGTAAATCGCCTGATCACCGTGAGGATGGAACTTGCCGATGACATCGCCCACGACCCGCGCCGATTTCTTGTAGGGCGAGTTCGGATCGAGCCTCAACTGCCGCATCGCATAGAGCAGCCTGCGATGCACAGGCTTCAGGCCGTCGCGCACGTCGGGCAGCGAGCGCGCCATGATGGTCGAGAGCGCATAGGATAAATAGCGCTCCGACAAGGCGTCGGTCAGACGCACATCGCGGATCTCGCCCCCCTCTGGCACTGCCTTGGTTTGGCCCATGTCTTCTCCTCAAACGGCCACTAGATATAGTACGAACCACCCGGATACCGCAACAAACTGTGTTTCATGATGTGAAGTGATCGGCCAATCTCTCCCGTGCCTCGGGGAGATCACGGTCCTGAGGGTGGAAGATATGCTGCTTCAGAAAGTGCCCTGAGATCGCCAATCCGGCAGCGACCTCTTGCGCCCCGCCGCCGCCCTGGCCGGCGAGGAACCCGGGCAGGGCCAGGAGACGATCGCGGTAGGGTTCCCCCTCACCGCGCGAGACGGCGCGACCCGTCTTCGGGCTGACATAGGCCAGATCCCCGGCATCGCCACCACCGGCGCAACGGTCCAGCTCCAAGGCGAAGCCCAGTTCCGCCAGGAGCAGCAGTTCCCAGCGCACATAGACTTCCGCCCAATGCTCGCTTTCCAACGCCTCGAGCAGGGCAAGCAACCCCGCAAAGCAGGCGGGGTGGGGCTCGCGCTCGGGCAAGGCCCGTTCGCTCACCGCCGCCGCGGCGCTGAGCGCGAGAAGCCGGGTCGGCCGGTCTAGTAAATGCGCCGCATGGCCCTGCGTCAGCTCGCAGCGGTAAAGGCCCAGATGATCGGCAAGCCGCGCGTTCCAGGTCGCTTCCACACGGTTGCCGGGCTGATAGAGGCCGCGCGCCCGCGCCGACTGGCCACCGCGAACCAAGCCGGCGTGACGCCCATGCTCTCGGGTCAGAAGTTGCAAGACGACAGAGCTCTCCCCGTGCGGCCGGGCGCTCAAGACGATGGCGTCATCGGTCCATTGCATGGCCAAGTCGCCATCCAGCCGGTGGGACCATTCTATGCATTGAATTCGAGGCCCAGGTAACGGTACCGCTCGGGGTCCTCGATCCAGTTCTCGCGCACCTTGAGATGTAGAAATAGATGCACCTTACGTTCCAGAAGGTGCTCCAATTCCCGCTGCGCGGTCTCGCGAATTTCTTTGATCCGCTGTCCGCCCTTGCCCAGGCACATGGCTTTGTGCTGCGGGCGGCGCAGATAGACGACCTGCTGAATTCGCACATCGTTATTCTCGAACTCATCCCAGGACTCGGTCTCCACCGTCAGCCCATAGGGCAGCTCCTGGTGGAGGCGCAGGAAGAGCTTTTCGCGCGTGATCTCCGCCGCCAGCATACGCAGCGGCAGATCCGAAATCTGGTCCTCCGGATAGAGCCAAACACCCTCGGGCACGGCC